>JAFIEC010000106.1 GCA_020832725.1 Paracoccaceae bacterium
CAGCCGCGCTCCTCGCCGGGGCCATCGGCCCCATCGTGAGCCCGGCCATCGGCCCCATCGTCCGCCCCGTCATCCCCGTCGGTTTCAGCGACAACGACGCGCGCCCAAATGTACTGGGCGAACAGCCGCCGGGTCTCGTCCAGCCGGTCGAAGGTCTCGTCGATGGCAAAGCGCAGCTCGGGCGAAAACCGCAGCGACAGGTCCCGCGACAGGATGCGCCGCAACTCGCCGCGGTTGCGCTCCAGCGCGCGCAGCACCTCGGCGCGTCCCTCGCCGCCCAGGGGCAGCACATAGGCGGTGGCATGGCGCAGATCGGGAGAGACGCGCACCTCGCCCACGGTGATGGCGGTCTTGTGCAGCTCCGGGTCATGCAGATCGCCCCGTGCCAGCGTATCGGCCAGCATCCGGCGGATCAGTTCGGCCACGCGCAGCTGTCGCTGGCTTGGCCCCGAGGGCGCCCCCGACGAGGCGCCTCTGCGGTGGCGAGACATGGCCTTCCCTCCCCAGGATCACAGGCCGCCCACATAGGACAAGCCCGCGCCTGCCGCAACCGAAGCCTTTGCCAAGCGCGGCGTCACAGGCTACGCCACGCCAAACCCGGAGGATGATCCATGACCGAACCCGCCGACACCCATGTCCCAGCCCCCGGCGGCCCCGAGCGGGCCGCGATCGTCGTCACCGGCGCCTCGGGGCGGATGGGGCGGATGCTCATCGACATCGTCACCGAAAGCGCCGAGGCCCGCCTCGCAGGGGTCACCGAACGGCCGGGGCACCCCTGGGTGGGCCAGGATATCGGTACCTGCCTCGGTCGTCCCGCCGCGGGCATCACGGTGACCGACGACCCGGTGGAGGCGATCGCCATCGCCGATGCCGTGCTCGACTTCACCACGCCCCGGGCCACGCTGGCCCATGCCGCCCTCGCCGCACAGGCCCATTGCGTGCATGTCATCGGCACCACCGGGCTGGCACCCGAGGACCTGCCGCCGCTGGCCGCCGCCGCGCGCCATGCGGTCATCGTGCGGGCCGGCAACATGAGCCTTGGCGTCAACCTGCTGGTAGAGATCACCGCGCTGGTGGCCCGCGCCCTGGGGCCCGAGTTCGACATCGAGGTTCTGGAGGCCCATCACCGCCACAAGGTGGATGCGCCCTCGGGCACCGCGCTGATGCTGGGCGAGGCTGCGGCGGCGGGCCGTGGCGTGGCGCTGGATGCGGTTTCCGAACGCGGGCGCGACGGCATCACCGGGGCCCGTGCCCCGGGGGCGATCGGCTTTGCCTCGCTGCGCGGGGGCGATATCGTGGGCGAACACGATGTCGTGTTCGCCGGGGCCGGGGAGCGGATCATCCTGCGCCACGTCGCCACCGATCGCGCCATCTTTGCCCGAGGGGCGCTGCGGGCGGCCCTCTGGGGGATCGGGCGCAAGCCGGGGCAATACACCATGCGCGATGTGCTGGGCCTTGGCGCGCCACCCGCCGAGTGATCCGGTCGCGCCGCAGCTCCGTAGTAAGGGCAAAGCCACAAAGGCAACATCAGGAGAGACCCATGACCCCAAGGCAATTCGCTCTGGGCGCCATGATCGGTGCCGCAGCCCTTGCAATATCCGCCACCGCCACGCTCGCCTTCGAGCGGGTGGAGAGCCGTGACCGTTTCGTCAACCTCGTGGACGGGCGCACCCTGACCTCGCTCGGCGTGCGCCTTCAGGTCACCCCGGGCGGAGAGATCACGGGTCGCGCCTTCGGGCAGGATGTCACCGGCGCATGGGAATGGCGTAACGGCTATTTCTGCCGCCAGATGCAGGCCGGACGCCAGAGCGTGCCCATGGACTGCCAATTGGTGGAGCTGAACGGCGCCACCCTGCGCTTCACCGCCGATCGCGGTGCCGGCGAGAACGCCCGCCTCACCCTGCGCTGAGCCGGGGCGCGCGCCCCTGACAGACGCGCGGCGGCGGCTTCTCAGAAATCGCTCGCGATCCCCTTGCGCTCCCAATCGCCATAGCGCGTGGGCTCGGGCCCCTTGCGTCCGCCCCGTTCGGGCGGCAGGTCCGGCGCAGGGGCCGCGCGCTGGCGCGCCTCGGCCTCCTCCAGTGCGCGGCGCGCGACGTCGGGCAGCGCGGCGCGGCGCTCCTGTTCCGAGGTGGTGGCGGGGGTCATGTCGGGCGCGGGCGCATCGACAGGATCGGTCGCGGGCGGACGTTCGGTCATGGCGGCACCTCCGGCAGGGGTCATGCCCCGGCTTGCCCATGGCGGGCGGCGGGGTTAGTCCCCGATATACGCCCCCGCAATCCGGGGGCAACCCGCGCCCGACGCACAGGAGAAGGCGCCGATGCCCCCACCCCGCCCGACGCCCCGCCCAGCATCCGGCCCCGCCTCCGGCCCCGCGCCGCGACTGGCGGCGGCGGCGCTGCTGCGCGAGGTTCTGGCGGGGCACGGACCGCTGGACGAGGGGGCCTGGCCCGCTCTCCTGCCCGCCGACCCCCCGGGCCGCGCCCGGGCATTGCGTCTGGCGCGCAATGCCCTGCGCCATCTGGGCCGGGCGGATGCCGCCCTCGACCCGCTGATGGCCCGCACCCCCCCGCCGCCCCTGCGCGCGATCCTCCGCGTGGCAATGGCCGAGGCGGCGACGGGGGGCGCTCCGGCCCCGGCGGTGGTGGATGCGATCGTCTCGGCCCTCAAGCGCCATCCGAGGATGAACCGGCAGGCCGGCATGGCCAATGCCGTGCTGCGCCGGGCGCTGGGCCCCGAGGGGCTTGCGCGCTGGCACGAGGCAGGCCCGCACCCCCTGCCCGACTGGATCGCGCGGCGGCTTTCGGTCGCCTTCGGCCCCGGGATCCGCGCCGCCATCGAGGCCGCCCACGAGCGCGGCGCGCCCCTCGACCTGACCCCGCGCACAGCCGGGGATGCGGCGGCGCTGGCCGCCGCATCGGGCGCGGTGGTCCTGCCCACGGGCAGCCTGCGCCTGTCTGCCCCCGGGCAGGTCAGCGCCCTGCCGGGCCATGCCGAGGGGGCCTTCTGGGTGCAGGCCGCCGCCGCCGCGATCCCGGCCCGCGCCCTTGCCCCGCGCCCGGGGATGCGCCTGCTCGACCTCTGCGCCGCACCCGGCGGCAAGACGCTGCAGCTTGCCGCGGCGGGGGCCGATGTGACGGCGCTGGACCTGTCGCCCGCGCGGCTTGCGCGGCTGCGCGAGAACCTGTCGCGCACCGGGCTTGCGGCCCGGATCGTTGCGGCGGATGCGCTGGAATGGGCCCCGGAGACCCCGTTCGATGCAATCCTGCTCGATGCGCCCTGCACCGCGACGGGCACCATCCGCCGCCACCCCGACCTGATCTTTCACCGGGACGAATCGGCGCTGGCCCCGCTTGTGGCGCTTCAGGCGCGGCTGCTGGAGCGGGCGGCGGGCTGGCTCGCGCCCGGAGGTCGGCTGGTCTATGCGACCTGCTCGCTTCTGCCCGAGGAGGGCGAGGCGCAGGCAGCCCGCGCCACGGCGCACCATGCGGGGCTGGTGCAGGAACCGCTCGACCCGGTCGCCCTTGGGCTTCCGCCCGAGGCGGCGGCCCCGGGCGGCGCGCTGCGGCTGCGGCCCGACATGTGGCCCGCGCAGGGCGGGATGGACGGCTTCTACATCGCCGCCTTCCGCAAGGACGGCGGTCCCGACGCAGGCCATGCCGATTTCGCGGCGTGACAGCGACGGGGCGGCGGTCTATTCTGAGGCAAAGAACGCAGCAGGCGCAGCACAGGGCATATCCTCGCGATGGAAGAGACGGACCAGGCCAGCCGGTCCCTCGGCTCGCGCGCGATTCGGTCGCGGGTCACGCTGCTCGACCGCCTGCATGCGCGGCTGAGCGGGCTGAGCCGCCCTGCCACCGCCTTTGTCTCCCAGCCCGAGCCGCGCACCATCGGCAGCTTTGCCCGGGGCAAGCAGCTTACGGCGGGCAATTTTCTGGTGGCGGGCCATCTGGTGGAGGCGCCGGGCTTCAGCATCTGGGCCCTCGACTGGCCCGACGAGGGGCTGGGCGATCTGCTGCACGGGTTCACCTGGCTTGATGATCTGGCCGCCGCGGGCGACGCACCCGCCCGGCGCATCGCCCAGGACTGGCTGGGCGACTGGATCGCCCGCTATGGCCGCGGGGCGGGCCCCGGCTGGACGCCCGATCTGACGGGGCGACGGCTGATCCGCTGGATCAACCATGCCGTCTTCGTGCTGCATGGCCGCGACAGGGAATTCTCGGACGCCTATTTCCGCGCGCTGGGCCGCCAGACCCGGTTTCTGGCCCGTCGCTGGCACAGCGCGCCCCCCGGCCTGCCACGCTTCGAGGCGCTGACCGGGGTGATCTACGCGGGCCTCGCGCTTGAGGGGATGGAGGGGCTGGTCGCCCAGGCGGTGCGCGCCATCGCCGACGAATGCGCCGCCCAGATCGACGGGCAGGGCGGCATTCCCAGCCGCAACCCCGAGGAATTGCTTGAGGTGTTCACCCTGCTGGTCTGGGCGGCGGGGGCCTTGCGGGAGGCGGGCAGGACACCGCTTGGGGCGCATCTGATGGCGATCGAGCGGATCGCGCCCACCCTGCGCAGCCTGCGCCATTCCGACGGCACGCTGGCGCGGTTCCATGGCGGCGACATCGGCCCCGAGGGCCGGCTGGATGCGGCGCTGGCCGCCTCGGGGGTGCGGACTGCGGCGGCGACGGGGCAGGCGATGGGCTTTGCGCGGCTGTCGGCGGGGCGCACATCGGTGATCGTCGATGCAGCCAGCCCGCCCGCAGGCATCGCCTCGCGGGAGGCCCATGCCGGCACGCTTGCCTTCGAGCTGACATCGGGGCGGCGGCCACTGGTCGTGAATTGCGGCCCCGGCACCGATTTCGGCCCGGCGTGGCGGCGGGCGGCGCGGGCCACGCCGATGCATTCCACGCTGGCGGTGCATGGCTATTCCTCCTCGCGCCTTGCGCCGCAGCGCATCGGGCGCAGGGCCGAGGCGGAGCTTCTGGTGGACCGCCCCCGGGATGTCCGCCTTCAGCAAAGCGCCGGGCCCGAGGGGACGACGCTGCTGGCCAGCCATGACGGCTATCGCAGCACCCACGGGCTGTGGCATGTCCGCAGGCTGGATCTTGCCATCGACGGCGGCGCGCTGTCGGGCGAGGACACGCTTGCCGCCCTGTCCGCCGAAGAGCGGGCCATCTTCGACAAGGCGCTGGACCGCACCTCGCTTCAGGGGATCGGCTTTGCCATCCGCTTTCACCTCCACCCGGAGGTGGAGGCACGGATCGACATGGGGGGCACGGCGGTCTCGCTGACCCTGCGCAGCGGCGAAATCTGGGTGTTCCGCCACGACGGGGTGGCGGAGCTGACGGTGGAGCCGGATGTCTATCTGGAAAAGGGCCGCCTGCGGCCCCGGGCCGCGCAACAGGTGGTTCTCTCTTGCCGGGTGATCGATTATGGACGCCAGGTCACATGGTCGCTGGCGCGGGCGCATGAGTCCGGTCGCCATATCCGCGACCTCACCCGCGATCCGCTGCCCACGCTCTATTAGGGCGGGCGATCACCACCGGGCCGAAGCCGGGCCGCACCGGGCCGGGGCCACCAGCGAAGGACGTGTCCATGAGTGCCAATCCCGCAGCCTCTCCCGTCCCGGTGCGGCGCGCGCTGCTCTCCGTATCCGACAAGACGGGTCTTGCCGATCTGGCGCGCGCGCTGGACGGGATGGGGGTGGAGCTGGTCTCCACCGGGGGCACTGCGGCGGCCCTGCGCGCCGAGGGGCTCGCCGTGCGCGATGTCGCCGATCTGACGGGCTTTCCCGAGATGATGGACGGCCGCGTCAAGACGTTGCATCCGGCGGTCCACGGGGGCCTTCTGGCGCTGCGCGACGATCCCGCGCATCTGTCGGCGGCGCAGGCCCACGGGATCGGGCTGATCGACCTGCTGGTGGTGAACCTCTATCCCTTTGAGGCGACGGTGGCGCGCGACGCCGATCCGGCCGAGGCGATCGAGAACATCGACATCGGCGGCCCGGCCATGCTGCGTGCGGCGGCCAAGAACCACGCCCATGTGGCGGTCGTCACCGACCCGGAGGATTATGCGCTGCTTCTGGACGAGATGGCGGCCCATGACGGCGGCACGCGGCTGGAGTTCCGCCGCATGCTGGCCCAGATCGTCTATGAGCGCACCGCCGCCTATGATGCCGCCGTCTCGGGCTGGATGGCGCGCAATCTGGGTGCCGGTCCGCACCGGCGGCGGGTCTTCGCCGGAACCCTGGTCCAGACCCTGCGCTATGGCGAGAACCCGCACCAGCATGCCGCCTTCCATGTCGGTGGTCCGCCGCGCACAGGTGTCGCCACCGCGCGGCAATGGCAGGGCAAGGAACTGTCCTGGAACAACATCAACGATACCGATGCCGCTTTCGAGCTGGTGGCCGAACTGGGCCCGACGGTCCCGGCCTGCGTGATCGTCAAGCATGCCAATCCCTGCGGGGTGGCCACCGGGGCGACGCTGGCCGAGGCCTATGGGCGCGCCTTCGACTGCGACCGCACCTCGGCCTTTGGCGGGATCGTGGCCTTCAACCGCCCCCTTGACGGCGCCGCCGCCGCGCGGATCGTCGATATCTTCACCGAGGTGGTCATCGCCCCCGGTGCCGATGACGACGCCCGCGCGATCCTTGCCGACCGCAGGAACCTGCGCCTGCTGACCACCGAGGGTCTGCCCGACCCCGCCGAGCCCTCGCTTTCGGTGCGCCAGGTCGCGGGGGGCTATCTGGTCCAGAACCGTGACGCGGGCATGATCGGTGCCGGCGACCTGACGGTCGTCACCCGGCGCGCGCCCACGCCCGAGGAACTGTCGGATCTGCTGTTCGCCTGGAAGGTGGCCAAGCATGTGAAGTCGAACGCCATCGTCTATGCGCGGGGCGGGGCCACAATCGGGATCGGCGCGGGCCAGATGAGCCGCGTGGACAGCACCCGCATCGCCGCGCGCAAGGCCGCCGACATGGCCGGGGTGCTGGGGCTGGACGAAAGCCCGGCCGCAGGCTCTGTCGTGGCGTCGGATGCCTTCTTTCCCTTTGCCGACGGGCTGATCGCCGCGGCCGAGGCCGGCGCGCGCGCCGTGATCCAGCCGGGCGGCTCGCTGCGCGCCCCCGACGTGATCGCCGCACCCGATGAAGCCGGCATCGCCATGGTCTTCACCGGCATGCGGCATTTCAGGCATTGAGGGCAGGATGCGGCTGATCGTGATTGTGGCGCTTGTGGTTCTGGCGGTGGATCAGGCCTCCAAGTTGTGGCTTCTGCATGTGGTCCGCCTCGATCTGCTGCGCAGCATGGATGTGCTGCCGCCGTTCCTGAATTTCCGCATGGCGTGGAACTACGGCATCAATTTCGGCCTGTTCGCCACCGGGGCCGAGGCGATGCGCTGGGGGCTGGTGGCGCTGGCGGTCGTCATCTCGGGCGCGGTGGTCTGGTGGGGCCGCAGCCTGCGCCATCCGCTGAATCACGCGCTGGCGGGGGCGCTGGTCGGCGGTGCGCTGGCCAATGCGCTCGACCGGGTGATGCATGGGGCGGTGATGGATTTCCTGAACATGTCCTGTTGCGGCATCGACAACCCCTATGCCTTCAATCTGGCCGATGTGGGGGTGTTCGTCGGTGCCTTCGGGCTTGCCTTCCTCTCGGGCTGGCTTGACAACAAGGCGTGACGCGCGGGCCGCGATAGGCTAGATGTGCCTCCGAGAGGCCAAGGAGGGTTCGATGCGCAGGGCGCGGTTTGCAATGGCGGGTGTGCTGGCGGCGGCGCTGGTCGTGGCCGGCTGCGGAGAGCGGTCGGGCGATCCGCGTCTGATGAACCTGCGGGCGACCTCCGGGCCGGACGAATTCGCCATCCTTCCCACGCGCCCGATCGAGGTGCCGCGCGACCTTGCCACCCTGCCCCAGCCCACGCCCGGTGCCGGAAACCGGGTGGACCGCCAGCCCCGCGCCGACGCCGTGGCCGCCCTTGGCGGCAATCCGCGCCTGCTCGACAGCGGGGTGATCCCGGCCGCCGATCAGGCCCTGGTGACCTCCGCCAGCCGCCATGGCGTGGCCTCCGGCATCCGCGAGACCCTCGCGGCCGAGGATCTGGAGTTTCGCCGCAACAACCGGGGCCGCCTGCTGGAGCGGATGTTCAACGTGAACACCTATTATCGCGCCTATGGGGCGGTGACCCTCGACCAATATGCCGAGTTGGAGAGGATGCGCCGCGCGGGCGTGCGCACCCCCGCAGCCCCCCCGCCCGAGGAAATGGGCCGCTGACAGCCCGCCAGGGCCGGGCATGACCTGATCCGGGCGGCGCGCCGCCTTGCAGGCCGGGTGGGGGCGCAATCCGCGCGTCCTGCCGTAAACCGGGCGGGTATTTTCGCGAAAACCCCGACAAATCCGCCACATGGGCAGCAAGGCAGGGCCCGCAGGTGCTGTCGGTGCTGGACCGGACTCCGCCAAACCGCTATCCTGTCCGGCAAAGGGGCGTACAGACCCCGGACACGAGGCGCAGATGCAGTTTCCCGAGAGGTTCTCGAACCTTCCCGATTATGCGTTTCCGCGTCTGCGGAAGCTGCTCGACGGCCATGCGCCGGGGGCTGCGCCCCTGCGCATGGATATCGGAGAGCCGCGTCAGCCTTTCCCCGCCTTCGTCGCCGAGACCATCGCCGCCCATGCCGCCGATTGGGGCCGTTATCCGCCCAATGACGGCACGCCCGAACTGCGCGCCGCAATCGCCATCTGGCTGGGGCGGCGCTTTGGCGCGCAGGTGGACCCGGACCATCAGGTCCTTGCGCTGAACGGCACCCGCGAGGGGCTTTTTGCCGCCGCCATCGCCCTGTGCCCCGAGCGCAAGGCGGGCGCGCAGGCGGCGGTGCTGATGCCCAACCCGTTCTATCAGGTCTATGCCGCCGCCGCCCGGGCCGCCGGGGCCGAGCCGGTCTTCCTGCCCGCCACCGCCGACACCGGCTTTCTGCCCGATCTCGACACGATCCCCAACGCCCTGCTGGAGCGTACGGCGCTGTTCTATCTGTGCAGCCCCGCCAACCCTCAGGGGGCCATCGCGGACGAGGCCTATCTGACGCGGCTGCTGGAACTGGCCGAGCGGTTCGATTTCCGCCTCGTCTCGGACGAATGCTACAGCGAGATCTGGCGCGACGCCCCGCCGCCCGGGGCGCTGGGCGTGGTCGCGCGCACCGGTTCCGACCCGGAGCGCGCGCTGGCCTTTCACTCGCTGTCCAAGCGCTCCGGCGTGCCGGGGCTGCGGGCGGGCTTTGTGGCCGGGGGCGCGGGCGCCATCGCCGCGATGAAGAAGTTGCGCGCCTATGGCGGCGCGCCGCTGCCGCTGCCCATCCAGCACGCCGCCACCCGCCTGTGGACCGACGAGGCCCATGTCGAGGCTGCCCGCGCCGATTGGCAGGCGAAATATCGGCAGGCCGACGCGGCCCTTGGGGCGTTTCCCGGATATCGCCCGCCCGAGGCCGGATTCTTCCTGTGGCTGGAAGTGGGCGATGGCGCGGCCTTTGCCCTGCGCCTGTGGCAGCGCCACGGGGTGCGGGTGCTTCCGGGGGCCTATCTTGCGACCGATGCCGGCACCGGCAACCCGGGCGATTCCTACGTGCGCGTGGCGATCGTCGCCAATGGCGCGGAACTCGACACGGGCCTTGCAGCGCTGGCCGACGTGCTGGCGGGGCACGAGACATGAAACGGAGACGGCGATGGCCTATCACCCCATGAGACAGCGCGATCCCCTGTTCGAACGCGGCGTGCAGCAGGCGCTGGAGCGACGCGGGCGCGAGCTTCTGGGGCTGGCTGTGGTGGGCCTCGGCGTGGCGATCGCGGCGATGCTGGGCTCCTACACGCCCGAGGATCCCAGCTGGATGAGCGCGACCGACGCGCCCGCGCGCAACCATCTGGGCCGGGGGGGGGCCGCGGTGGCTGCCGGGCTGGTGGTGACGATCGGGCTGGCAGCATGGGGGCTGGCGGCGCTCGCCTTCGGCTGGGGGCTGCGCTTC
>JAFIEC010000118.1 GCA_020832725.1 Paracoccaceae bacterium
GAGGAGGTCGCCCGTGTGGCCGCGCGCCCCTTTCTGGGCATCTGCGTGGGCATGCAGATGATGGCCACCCGCGGGCTGGAGAATGCCGAGACACAGGGCTTTGACTGGATCGCCGGAGAGGTGGGGCCGGTCGCTCCCTCCGACCCGTCGCTCAAGGTGCCGCACATGGGCTGGAACGATCTGGTTCTCGATGCCCCCCATCCGCTGTGGGAGGGGCTGGCCACGGGCGATCATGCCTATTTCGTGCATTCCTACCAATTCCGCACCGCCAACCCGTCGGCGCGCATGGCCCATGTGGATTATGGCGGCCCGATCACGGCGGCGGTGGCCGAGGGCAACCTTTTCGGCACCCAGTTCCACCCCGAGAAAAGCCAGGCTGTCGGCCTGCGCCTGATCGCCAATTTCCTGCGCTGGCGGCCCTGAGGGGGCGGTGCGGCGCGGGCGCGCCCTCAGCGCGGGCGCAGCCGTGACAGCGGCGCCAGCACGCGCCCGTCGATGGCCAGCAATCCTGCCGCGATCAACGCCATTCCGGCGACGTGCTTTGCCGCCAGAACCTCGCCCAGGATGCCGACCCCCAGCAGGATCGCGCTGACCGGGATCAGCAGCGTCACCAGCAGGATGTTGCTGGCCCCTACCCGCCCCAGCAGCCGGAAATACAGCGGATAGGCCAGTGCCGTGGACAAAAGCGCCATGCCCGCCAGCGCCCCCCAGACATGGGCGGGCGGGGCCGCCAGCGTCCATGGTCTGTCGAACAGCAGCACCAGCGGCAGCATCATCACGCTGGCCAGCGTCAGCTGCCCCGTGGCCGTGGCCAGCGGGTGCAGCCCCATGCGGCCGAACCGCCGCCCCCAGACGCCCGAGCCGGCATAGGACAGCGCGGCCAGAAGGCAGGCGGCCTGCGCGGTCACCGTTGCGGCCGGCTCGCGCAGCACCGCCCCGCCCATCATCACCGCCACCCCCCCGATGCCAAGGCAGATGCCGGCCACCCGGGCGGGCGTCATCCTCTCGTCTGCGGTGAAGAGATGCGCCACCACCACGCCGAACAGCGGGGTCGTGGCATTCAGGATCGCGGCAAGGCCACTCTCGATCTGGCCCTGTGCCGCGGCAAAGAGGGTGAAGGGCACGACGCAGTTGAACAGTGCCATCACCGCCAGCGCGCTCCACACGACGCGCCCCCGTGGCAGTGCCGCCCCTGTCGCCTTCAGCACCAGCGCCAGCGCCGCCGCCGCCAGCGCGACCCGGGCCAGCACGATGCTGAGCGGCGGCAGATGCGGCACCGCCACCTCGACGAAGAAGAACGAGCCGCCCCACATCATCGAGAGGCAGAACAGGAGCACCCAGTCGATCGGGTTCATGCGGCTGCGGATCACCTGCGCCTCCCTCGGCACGGCCCCGCGCCGTGCATTCGGCACAGACATGCGCCGCTTGCGCCCGATGCGCCACCCGCTTCCTGCACAAGCGTGCGCTCAGCGCAGCCGCTGCCACACCTGCGCGCGACAGATGCCCAGCACGCAGCCCGACACGCTCAGCGCATTCGGGCCCTGCATTTCCATGCGCGCATTGTAGGTGCGGTCCTGGTCCGGTGCCCAGACCCGCCCGCCGCGCCAGTTGCCGGCCCCGCGCGGCTCCATCCCCCAGATGATCGGCTTGCCCAGATGGGCATAGCCACGGTTCTCCGCCCCCGGCCGGTCGAAGGCCCGCTCGATCGTGCCGCAATATTCCGCGCCGCAGCGCGCAAGGCGGACATGCAGAAAGCCGCCCTGCTCGCCCGCCTCGGTCTGCCACAGGCCCGCAGGCGAGGTGCCAGCGCCCGACTGCGCCGCCAAGGGCCCCGCCATCATCGCCGCCATCCCCAGCGCCAGCGCCCCAGCCACGACCGCCGCAGCACGCAATCTACCCGTCATTCTCGTCCGTTCCATGCCGTCCTCCGTGTTCGGGCCGGGGCCCGCGGCACCGGCCACCCGGTGCAGGCCCCTTGCATCGGGGCCAAGCTGCGCATACCCCCGCTGCCCGCTAACCAGCCTGGGGGCGCACCCATCATCCTCTACCCCGCGATCGATCTCAAGGACGGACAATGCGTGCGCCTGCTGCGCGGCGACATGGGCCGCGCCACGGTCTTTGGCGACGATCCGGCCGCGCAGGCGCGCAGCTTTGCCCGGGCGGGCTGTGAATGGCTGCATCTGGTGGACCTGAACGGCGCCTTCGCGGGCCGGCCCGTCAACGCGGCGGCGGTCGAGGCGATCCTTGCTGCGGTGAAGGTGCCGGTGCAGCTGGGGGGCGGCATCCGCGACATGGCCACGCTGGAGATGTGGCTTGCGCGCGGTGTGGCCCGGGTCATCCTCGGCACGGTCGCGGTGGAGAACCCCGCGCTGGTGCGCGAGGCCGCCCGCGCCCATCCCGGCCGGGTGGCCGTGGGGATCGACGCGCGCGCGGGCCGGGTGGCCACCCGCGGCTGGGCCGAGGAGACCGATATCGAGGTGACCCAGCTTGCCCGCCAGCTCGAGGACGCGGGCGTGGCCGCCTTCATCTATACCGACATCGCCCGCGACGGGGCCAAGCAGGGCCCGAACGTCGCCGCGACCGAGGCGCTGGCCCGTGCCGTTTCGGTACCGGTGATCGCCTCGGGCGGGGTGGCCGCGCTCTCCGATCTGGTGGCGCTGCGCGACACCGGCGTGATCGCGGGGGCGATTTCGGGCCGCGCGCTCTATGACGGGGCGCTGGACCTAGGCGAGGCGCTGGCGGTGCTGGCGGGCTGAGGGCCCGCGCGCCGCTTGCGCTTGCGCCCATCGCCGGGGCGGTGCATCACCGGGCCTGCGGCGGGTGGCCCCTGTGGCCATTCGAGGGAGGTGCCCATGCTCAAGATCCGGATCATCCCCTGCCTCGACGTGGCCGAGGGCCGCGTGGTCAAGGGCGTGAACTTCGTCGATCTGGTGGATGCAGGCGATCCGGTCGAGGCCGCGACCGCCTATGATGCCGCCGGGGCCGACGAGCTGTGTTTCCTCGACATTGCCGCCACCCACGAGAATCGCGGCACGATCTACGACCTTGCCTCCCGCACCGCCGAGGCCTGTTTCATGCCGCTGACCGTGGGCGGCGGCGTGCGCAGCACCGAGGATGTACGCGCCCTGCTGCTGGCGGGGGCCGACAAGGTCAGCTTCAACTCTGCCGCCGTCGCCAACCCGCGCGTGGTCGCCGATGCCGCCGAGAAATTCGGTCGGCAATGCATCGTGGTGGCGATCGATGCCAAGGCTGTCGCGCCCGGGCGCTGGGAGATCTTCACCCACGGCGGTCGGCGGGCCACGGGGATCGATGCGGTGGAATTCGCGATCCGGATGGCCGATCTGGGCGCGGGCGAGATCCTGCTCACCTCGATGGACCGTGACGGGACCAAGGCGGGCTATGACCTTGCCCTCACCCGCGCCGTGGCCGATGCGGTGCCGGTGCCGGTCATCGCCAGCGGCGGGGTGGGCAGCCTCGATCACCTTGTGGACGGGGTGCGCGAGGGCCATGCCTCGGCGGTGCTGGCGGCCTCGATCTTTCACTTCGGCACCTACACCATCGCCGAGGCCCGGGCCCGCATGGCCGAGGCCGGCATTCCGGTGCGATCATGAGCGCGCCCGCCCCCCCTCCGGGGCATCCGCTCGACCGTCTGGCCGCGACCATCGCCGCGCGGGCGGGGGCCGACCCCGACACAAGCTGGACCGCGCGGCTGCTGTCGCGCGGCCCCGAGATCTGCGCGCGCAAGTTCGGAGAAGAGGCGGTGGAGACCATCGTTGCCGCGCTTTCGGGCAGCGACGACGACCTGACCGCCGAGGCCGCCGATACGCTGTTTCACCTTCTGGTGCTGCTGGAGGCCCGTGGTCTGGGACTTGGCCCGGTCCTGGCCGAGCTGGAACGGCGCGAAGGCACCTCGGGCATTGCCGAAAAGGCGGCGCGGGGCACAGCCTCTGCCCAGAGTGGCGCGAAGGAACTCTGAGGGATTACAGCATCCTGCAGACTTAGGTTCAGGCACAACTGAAGAAATCGGGTGCAACACCCTGAAAGAACGCGCTGGGCGCGTGACGCTTGCCAAAGCTGTGGGGGTGCGGCAACCTGTCGCTGTTTCCGCTTTCCGCGTCTCTCCGGGCGGCGCGGCGCGGGCGGAAACGGGGGCGGTTGCGCTCTCGTGGTCAGGTGCCCGGGCGAGCCTTCTGGAGCATCCGATGAAACGATCCCGGTTTACGTCCCGCCACGTCAGGGCGGCCCTCTTGTCTTCGGTCTGTGCCATTGTGCTCGCCGGTCCGGCTGCCGCCCAGATGCGGACCGGCCTGTGCGGACAACCCGGCGCGATCACGCCGGTGAATGTCACCGTTCAGCCCGGCGCGACCTTCGAGACCTTCCTCTCGCCCGAGCGGGGCGAGACGCGATATGTCGACATAACCCTGTCCGAGCCGGGGCGCCTGACCCTGCGGACCGAGGCCGACGGCAACCTCGACCCGTTGCTGGTGCTGTTCGACGGGTCCGGCGCGGTGCTTGCCAGCGATGACGACGGGGCGGGCGGGCTCGATTCCCTGATCGAGGCCGATCTTGCGGCAGGGAGCTATTGCGCGCAGCTGCGCCTGTTCGCGGCCCAGGTACCCGAGGACGGCGAGGGGGTCTACCTTTCGGTCTCGGTGGCAGAGGGCGGGGCCGCAGTTTCGGGCCTGCCGCTTGATCCTGCTGCGGCCTGTGCCGCCCCCGGCGTGGCGGTGGTGGCCACTCCGGCACCCGGTGGCATGCCCGTCTCCACGGCACGGATGGTGCCGCCGGGTGGCCGCGACGCGGTGCGCCTGACCCTCGGATTTCCCATGAGCCTGCGCATCGACAGCAACAGCGGCGAGTTCGACACCGTGCTGATGCTGCTGGACGATACCGGTCGGGTGCTGGCCGAGAACGACGATTACGAGGGCACCGACAGCCGGGTGGAGCGGATGCTGCAGCCGGGGCAATATTGCGCCACGGTCGCGGCATGGTCGGGCTCGGGCGGCGGAAACTATCGTCTGACCCTGTCGGATTCGGCAGTGGCAGCCGCGCTCGACGGGCCCTGCGCCGATCCGGCGCTGACCGAAGGGGTGGGACAGCTTGTTCCGGGCGATGGGCCGATCACGGTGGGCACCATTCTCGAGGGCGGGGGGCCGCGCTATGTCACGCTTTCGACCGCTGCCACGGGCCCGCTGCGCATCGATGCGCGCAGCGATGCCTTTGACACCGTGTTGCGGCTGTACGATGCCACGGGGCGTCTTGTCGCCGAGAACGACGATTTCCAGGGCACCGACAGCCGCATCCAGGAGGTGCTTGCCGCAGGGGATTACTGCGCCGAGGTGACGGGCTTTGCCCGCTCGGGTGACGGGCCGTTCACGCTTGAACTCGTGGCCCTGTCCGAGGGCAGCGGAACCGCCGCATCCGCCCTGCCCTGCACCGACCCGCAGCGCACCAGCTTCCTGCCCTCGATCGGCCCGGGCGAAGGCCCGATCAGTGCACAGGCTGTGTTGCTGGATGACGATGGCTGGTTCTTCGAGGTCGATGTGCTGGGCACCGGGCGTCTGGTCGTGGATGCCGAAAGCACCGCCTTCGACACGATGCTGACGCTCTACGGCATGGGCGGGGCGATGCTGGCCGAGAACGACGACTTTCGCGGCACCGACAGCCGCATCGACGAGGTGCTGCCCGCGGCCACCTATTGCCTTGGCGTGACACCCTTTCCCGGCTCGGGGCTGGGCCCTGTCACGCTGACCGCCACCATGGGTGGTGAGGCCGGCGCGGGTCAGGGCGCGGCCCCGGCGCAGGCCATGGCCACGGGCCGCCCGCAGGAGACCTGGCCGAGCCCCGATCTGGAGACGCTTGCCGGTGGCCTGCCCGAGGGAGTCGCGCCGCGCGATCTGGGCCTGCTGGGCGCGCGACCGCTCTCGGCGCTGGTATCGGGGGCGGATGCGGGCTGGTTCGCCTTTACGCTGGCCGACGCGGCGGATGTCTCGGTCGCGGTCAGCGGGCCGCTGGGCGCGGTGGGGCTGGGCCTCTTTGAGGCGTCGGGTGCCGAGGTGGGCGCGGCGCTGCCTGACGGCACCGGGATGGCCGAGCTTGTGCTGCCGCTGGGCCCGGGGGCCTATGTGGTGGGCCTGACACCGCTGGCGGGCGACGACCCGCTGGGCATGCGGCAGGTCACGATCCGCACCGAATAGGCCCGGTCCTGCGTAAGTCGGGCCTGCGCAAGAGGGTCCTGCGCAAAAGGCGAACGCCCCGCCGGGCAACCGGCGGGGCGTTCTGCATTCAGGGCCGCAGGGCGGTGCCGCGCTGCCTCAGCGGCGGCGCGCCTCCAGCGCCTTCCAGCCGCCGACCACGATCAGCGCCGCGATGGCAGACTTGACCAGACCGCCCAGCTGGAACGGAACGGCCCCGGCCATGATCGCGGTCTCGAGCGACAGGGGTGTGATCGCCCAGAGCCATGCGACACCGGGCACGAACAGCAGCAGCGCAGGCACCAGTGCCGCCACGAACAGCCGCCAGAAGCCACGGTCAAGCCCACGCTCCACCAGCCAGCCGGTGGCAAAGGCCATGGCGACAAAACCCAGAAGGAAGCCGCCGGTGGGGCCGAACATATAGGGCAGGCCGCCATGTCCGCCGGCAAAGAACGGCAGCCCCGCCGCGCCCTGCAGCAGATAGGCCACCAGCGTCACCCCCGCGAGGCGGGCGCCATAGGTCAGCCCGATCAGCGAAATCGCCAGCGTCTGCAGGGTCATCGGCACCGGATACATCGGCACGCTGACCTGGGCGGAGGCGGCCACGAGCCACGAGCCTGCCAGCACGAGTGCGAAGCTGCGAACAAGGCCCGGGTTGGCCCAGAGGGCGAGTGTCAGGGGATCACGGCGCATGGGTGGCTCCTCGTGCGTTTGGGGTGGTCACAGAAACCCCGCCGGGGCCGCCCTGTCAAGCGCCCAGCCGGTTGCGCGCCCTTGCCAAGGCCCGCGCGGAATGGTTGATGCGCCCCATGAATACGCCAGCTTCTCCCACCGCGCCCGAGAATGCGCCCCGCGCCGATGGTGACGCGGCACCCGACGCCGCCCGCCCCGGTGCGGTGCCGCAGATCGCGCTTGTGACCGGGGCCTCGCGCGGGCTGGGGTTCGCGCTGGCCGAGGCGCTGGCGGGGGCGGGTGTGCAGGTGGTGGCCACCGCCCGCACGCAGGGCGCGCTTGAGGAACTGGACGACCGCATCCGCGCCGCAGGCGGGGGGAGCGTCGCGCTCGCCCCGCTGGACCTGACCAACGAGGCGGGCCTGCGCGGGCTGTGCCGGGCTCTGCACGACCGCTGGGGGCGGATCGACCTTCTTGTGCATTGCGCGGTCCACGCCCCGCCCCTCTCGCCTGCTGGCCATATCGCCGAGAAGGATTTCGACCGCAGCATCGCGGTGACGCTGACCGCGAGCCAGCGGCTTGTGGCCTTCGTGGAGCCGCTGCTGCGTGCAGCCCCTGCGGGCCGGGCGGTGTTCTTCGAGGACGACCGTGCGGGCCTGCCCTTCTTCGGCGCCTGGGCTGCGGCCAAGGGCGGGCAGATCGCTCTGGCCCGCGCCTGGGCTGCGGAATGCGCGCGCACCGGTCCCGACATCCGCATCCTGCAGCCCCGCCCCATGCCGACAGGCACAAGGGCGCGCTTTTATCCCGGGCAGAGGCCCGCCGATCTCAGCCATCCGCGCGACGAGGCCGCCCGGCTTCTGCCGCAGATCCTGGCACCGTGAACGGGGCGGGATGCCGCCGGGGCCTCGATGGCCGGGTTGTGGCAGGCGCGGATGCCCTTTTTCCTTGAAAACCGGGCGCAATCGGCGCATGGAGTGTCGCGCGGGCGCAGCCCGCATCCCGTCAACAGCCCCGGAGATACCATGGCCAAGGAAGAACTGCTTGAATTTCCTGGTGTCGTAAAGGAGCTGCTGCCCAACGCGACGTTCCGGGTGCAGCTCGAAAACGGCCATGAAATCATCGCCCATACCGCTGGCAAGATGCGCAAGAACCGGATTCGCGTTCTGGCCGGTGACAAGGTGCAGGTGGAAATGACGCCCTATGATCTGACCAAGGGCCGGATCAACTACCGCTTCAAGTAGGCGCCGCGATGCGCCTGGTCCTTGGCTCCGCCAGCCCGCGGCGGCGTGAGCTTCTGGCCACGCTGGGCGTGGTTCCCGATGACGTGCGCGCCGCCGACATCGACGAGACCCCGCGTTCCGGCGAGACCCCCCGCGCCTATTGCACCCGTATCGCCCAGGCCAAGGCCGCAGCGCTGCCGCCTGCGCCCGACGAGGTGGTGCTCTGCGCCGACACCACCGTCGCCGTGGGCCGGCGCATCCTGGGCAAACCCGCCGATGTGGCCGAGGCCGAGGCGTTCCTGCGGCTGCTCTCCGGGCGGCGGCACCGGGTCATCACGGCGCTGTGCCTGCGCGATGCCACCGGAACGCACGCCCGGGTCGTCGAAACACAGGTGCAGATGAAACGCCTGTCAGAGGCCGAGATCGCGGCCCTCCTTGCCTCGGACGACTGGCGGGGCAAGGCGGGGGGCTATGGCATTCAGGGCCCGGCCGCGGCCTTCATCCCGTGGATCGGCGGCTCATGGTCGGCGGTGGTGGGCCTTCCTCTGGCCGAGACGACCACGCTTCTGCAGGCGGCGGGCTATCCTGTTCTGGCCCGGATCGGAGCGCAGGCATGAGGGGCAGCCTGATCGCGCGTGACCATGTCGCCGGGCGGCAGGCCGCTGCCCTGGTGGTGGACGGGGTTCTGGAGGACCTGCTGATCGATGCCCCCGCAAGTGCCGGGCCCGCGCCCGGGGCGATCCTGAGGGGGCGGGCAGCACGGCCGCTCAAGGGCCAGGGCGGGGTGATCGTGGCCCTGCCCGAGGGGGCTTCGGGCTTTCTGCGCGGTGCCCGCGGCATCGCCCCCGGTGCCGCCGTCGTGGTGCAGGTCAGCGGCTGGGCCGAGCCGGGCAAGGCCGCCCCCCTGCGCTTGCGGCTGGCGCTGCGGGGCCCGCTGGTGGTGGCGACCCCGGGGGCACCCGGGGTCAATGCCGCCCGTGGCCTGCCCGGCGATCTGCGCGACCGGCTGGTGGCCGAGGCCGAGGCGGTGCTGTCGGGGCTTGCGCTCGATCCGGTGCCCGGTCTGGTCCTGCGCAGCGCCGCCGCCGATGCCGCGCCTGCGGATGTGGCAGCCGAGATCGCGGGTCTGGCGGGCCGGGCCGCCCGCCTGGCCCGGGAAGAGGCGGGCGCGCCCGCGCTGCTGGTGCCTGCCCCCGGCGCCCATGAGAGCGCCGCGATGGACTGGCCCCACCCGGATGCCGAGGACGATGCCCCGGGGGCCTTTGCGCGCCACGGCATCGACGCGATGATCGCCGAGGTCGCGGGCCCGCGCGTGGCCCTGCCCGCCGGTGCCTCGATGATCGTCGAGGCGACCTCGGCACTGGTCGCGGTCGACGTGAACACCGGCGGCGATCATTCGCCCGCGGCCGGGCTCAAGGCCAATCTGGCCGCCGCCCGAGCCCTGCCGCGTGCCCTGCGGCTGCGGGGGCTTGGCGGGCAGGTGGTGGTAGATTTCGCCCCCATGCCGCGCCAGAATCGCGACGCGGTGGCCCAGGCGATCGCGCGCGGGTTCCGCGACGACCGCACCGAGACGCAGATGGTGGGCTGGACGGGCCTTGGCCTGTGCGAATTGCAGCGCAGCCGCGGGCGTCTGCCGCTGTCGCGGGCGCTGGAGGGTTGGGCCGGCCGGGATGGCTGGACGTGATGGCGATGAGCGTGACCCCCTGTCCCATCTGCCGCAAGCCCGCCACGGAGCGCGACCGCCCCTT
>JAFIEC010000129.1 GCA_020832725.1 Paracoccaceae bacterium
GTGCTCTCGCAGGCGGCGGTGGATCGCTACTACCACGACACCTATTACGTGGTGGCGCATTTCCACTATGTGATGAGCCTTGGTGCCGTCTTCTGCCTCTTTGCCGGGATCTACTACTGGATCGGCAAGATGTCGGGGCGGCAATACCCGGAATGGGCGGGACAGGTCCATTTCTGGACCATGTTCATCGGCTCCAACATCACCTTCTTCCCGCAGCACTTCCTGGGCCGGCAGGGGATGCCGCGGCGCTTCATCGACTATCCCGAGGCGTTCGCCTACTGGAACTACGTCAGCTCGATCGGTGCCTTCATCTCGTTTGCCTCCTTCGTCTTCTTCATCGGCGTGGTGTTCTACACGCTGAAATTCGGCCGCAAGGTCGAGGAGAACGCCTATTGGGGAGAGCATGCCGACACGCTGGAATGGACCCTGTCCAACCCGCCGCCGGAGCACACCTTCGAGACCCTGCCCACACCCGACATGTGGGACAAGCAGCGGGCGCATTGATGCCGCTCGACCGACGCGAAAACGATCGGGCCTCCGCGCAAGCGGGGGCCCTTTTCGCCAGCGGAGCCCCGCCCGTGCTGGAATGGGTGCTGTGGCCCAACCGCTCGCTCAGCCCACGGGGCTTTGTCACGCTCATCGCGATCGTCTGCGTGGGTTTCTCGATCCCGCTGATCCCGCTGATCGGAACCATGGCGCTGTGGGGCGTGCTGCCCTTCCTGCTGGGAACACTGGCGCTCCTGTGGTGGCTGATCCGCCGCAACTATGCCGATGGTCGCCTGTGCGAGGTCCTGACGCTATGGCCCGACATGATCCGGGTGGTGCGCCACAACCCGCGCGGCCCGCGACAGGAATGGGAGGCCAACCCCTTCTGGGTGCGGCTGCGCCTGCGCGCGGAAGGCGGCCCCGTCGAGAACTACCTGACCCTCAAGGGCGGCGGGCGTGAGATCGAGCTGGGGGCCTTTCTAAGCCCCGAGGAGCGCACCGCCCTGCATGAGGAGCTTGAACGGGCATTGTCGCGCCTTGGCCGCGCCGGCACCTGAGGGCGGCCCGCGCCGACGCGGGACGGGACTCATCACGACAGGGCGGCCTTCACCCGTTACCCGGCCTGCCCGAAATCCATCTGGCCCGAATGGCGCGCCTTGAGTGCCGCCATGACCTTGCCCATGTCCCGGATGCTTTCGGCCCCGAGTTCGGTGATGGCGGCCTGCACCGCGCGACCGATCTCGGCATCGGTCATGGGACGCGGCATGAAGCCCTCGATCACCGCGATCTCGGCGCGCTCCTTCTCGGCCAGTTCCAGACGGCCTGCCTCTTCGTAGGTGCGCGCGCTCTCCTGGCGCTGGCGCACCATCTTCGACAGAATCGCCAGAATCTCGGAATCCGGCAGCACAGACGCCGCGCCGTCGCTACCACGCGCCGCGATCTCGCGGTCCTTGACCGCCGCATTGATCAGCCGCAGCGTCGACAGGGCGACCCTGTCGCGAGCGCGGGTTGCGTCCTTCAGTCCTGCAGCGATGCGGTCGCGCAGCGACATCGGTACACCTCCAGCCTCGTTCCCGAACAGGGGGCGACGCTAGCGCCGGGGGTCGCGGCTGACAACAGATTCGGACGCGCCCCGGGGCTTGCAAAAGGGCGGGGGCGGCGATAATTGGCATGGGCGTGCCGCCTTAGCTCAGTTGGTTAGAGCACCAGATTGTGGATCTGGGGGTCCCCCGTTCGAGCCGGGGAGGCGGTACCATCATCCGGAGTATGTCATGACCAAGCCAGAGCCTGCGCCCCTTCTGCTGCGGGTGGCCATGTCGGGCGCGCGGCGGATCTTCGTGACCGGAACGCTGGCGCTTGTCGCCGCGACCATGGTGAACGCGGGCCTTCTGCGCGAGGGGATGGATGTTCTCTCCCGCGTTGTCTTCGGCGCGACGGCGGTCCTTGCGGCGCTGATCGGCTGGCGCGTCTGGACGGCCACCGCGATGGCGCTGGAGCTGCGCGAGGATGGTCTGTGGCAAGAGGACGGACCGCGCATCGCGGCCCTGGAGGACATCACCAACATCACCCGCGGCCTGGCCATCATGCGCCCGGCCAACGGTTTTGCCCTGACCCTGCGGGAGCCGGGACCGTTCACCTGGGTACCGGGCCTCTGGTGGCGGATGGGACGGCGCGTCGGGGTCGGCGGCATGACCCCCAAGCTCCAGACCCGGATGATCGGCGAGGCGCTGGAGGCGATGATTTTCGAGCGCCAGATGGGAAGCCCCCTGCCCGGCCCCGATACACCGCCGGGCAAGGGCCCCGAAGGGCGCGCCAGGGGCAAGGGTCGCCCGCGCAAGGGAAGCGGCGACAAGGCCGGGCGCCGCCGCTGATCCCTGCGCTACAGGCCCTTGGCGCGATAGCTGCGCGCGACCCGCTCGATCGCCACGATATAGGCGGCAAGCCGAAGGTCGGTGACACCCTCGCGTCCGTGCCAGACCTCACGCATGGCCTGATACGCCTCGCGCATCGTGTCATCGAGACCCGAGCGCACCAGTTCCAGCTCGTCCGCGCCGCGGAGGTAGCGGCGCATGAAGTCGGGTGACAGCTCCCAGCCGAGATTGCGATCCGACGACAGACGCTCCAGCTCGGAGACCAGCAGCATCGCATGGGCCTCGTCGGCGCGGCGCGACATGCGTCCGAACCGGATGTGGCTGAGGTTCTTGACCCATTCGAAATAGCTGACCGTCACACCGCCCGCGTTGGCATAGAGATCGGGGATGATGATCACCCCCTTCTGGCGCAGGATCTCGTCGGCCGCGGCGGTGATGGGGCCGTTGGCCGCCTCGATGATCAGGGGCGCCTTGATGCGTGCGGCATTGTCGCGGTTGATCACACCTTCCAGCGCCGCCGGGATGAGGATGTCGCATTCCTCCTCCATCACCGCGGCACCGTCCTCGACATAGGTGCCCTGCGGGCAGCCCGACACGCCGCCGTGACGGGCCAGCCAGTCGCGCACCACATCGACCTCCAGCCCCTCATCGGAGAGAAGCGCGCCGTCACGCTCGATGATCGCGATGACCCGCGCGCCGTCCTCCTCTGTCAGGAATTTTGCGGCGTGATAGCCCACATTGCCCAGGCCCTGCACGATCACGCGCTTGCCCTCCAGCCCCCCGGAGAGACCCGCGCGGGATACGTCATCGGGGTGGCGAAAGAACTCCTGCAAGGCGAATTCGACGCCGCGGCCCGTGGCCTCCACCCGACCGTGGATGCCGCCCGCACTCAGGGGCTTGCCGGTCACGCAGGCGCGCGCATTGATATCGGTGGTGTTCATGCGCGCGTAGTGATCGGCGATCCAGGCCATCTCGCGCTCGGAGGTGCCCATGTCGGGCGCGGGCACGTTCTGGGAGGGGTTGATCAGGTCGCGCTTGGCCAGCTCGTAGGTGAAGCGGCGTGTGATCGCCTCCAGCTCGTGCTCGCTCCCTTAGCGCGGGGCGATGCACAAGCCGCCCTTGGCACCGCCAAAGGGCACCTCCACCAGGGCGCATTTGTAGGTCATCAGCGCGGCCAGCGCCTCCACCTCGTCCTGATCGACATGGGGCGCATAGCGGATGCCACCCTTGACCGGCTCCATATGCTCGGAATGGTTGGCGCGAAAGCCGGTGAAGGTATGGATCTGGTCGCGCAGGCGCACGCCGAAGCGCACGATATAGGTGGCGTTGCAGACGCGGATCTTTTCCTCCAGCCCCGGGCTGAGATCGAGAAGCGCCGCAGCGCGGTTGAACATCAAATCGACGGATTGCCGGAATCCCGGCTCGGCCACTTGCTCCATGTCGTCCTCCCTGTCTGATCCCTTCCCTACACCCTCCGGCCCCTCGCCTGAACCCCGCGCAGCGAGGGCGGGAAACAGGCACGGCACATCGGCACTGCTGTCGCGATACCGGAAACATGCCCCGATCTTGCCGCAGTCTTCGCGCCGTCCTGCCACATTCCGGCCCAAGTGGGGCCACAGGAAAGCGCTTAATGGAACAGGGATTTGAAGTCAGGCCGAAGCATTGATCGGTCACCCCAGCGGTCGCGTCGTCGGCTAGGAGATGTAGATGAGTGGTGCGAACCACATCGGTAGTCGTTGGGCGGCGATCCGCCCGACGCATGTGCGGCGCGTGTTGCCGTGGCTCCGGAAACGGGTGCTCCGTTTCCGGCGCAACGAGTCGGGCTCGATGCTCGTCTTTTCCCTCATGATCTTCACGACGATGCTGCTTGCCGGCGGCATGGCCGTCGATTTCATGCGCTTCGAGGCGACCCGTTCGCGTATCCAGGCCACGCTGGACCGTGCCGTGCTGGCCGCGGCCTCCCTGCGCCAGCCGCTCGATCCCGAGGCGGTGGTCGTCGATTTCATGTCGCGTGCCGGTTTCGACGGCTACACACTGGATGTGGATGTGACCGAGGGGCTGAATTTCCGGGTCGTCGAGGCCACGGCGAGTTTGCCCCAGAATGCGATATTCCTGAATATCGTCGGGTTCCGGACCCTGAATGTGCGGGCCACCTCCTCGGCCGAGGAACGGGTGCCGAACGTGGAGGTTTCGCTTGTCCTCGACATCTCGGGGTCGATGCGCTTCACCGATTCATCGGGCGTGCCGCAGATCAACATCATGCGCCCGGCCGCGCGGCGCTTTGTGCAGCAGATGCTGGCGGGAGATCGAGCTGACCTGACGACCATCTCGATCATTCCTTATGCGGGTCATGTGAACCCCGGCCAGCGCGTGTTCGAGTTGCTGGGCGGCGAGGCATGGCACGGATTCTCGCATTGCATGGAACTGACATCCTCTGATTTCAGCCAGACCGGGCTGCCCCAGGGCAGTAACCGCGATCAGGTGCCCAACTTCATGTGGTGGGCGATCGACTGGAACTGGATGGAATGGGGCTGGTGCCCCTCTTCAGCTGCGGAAATCCAGTATTTCTCGGCAGATGTGAACCAGCTGACGAATTTCATCAACACGATGTCGCTGCACGACGGCACCGGAACCCACTACGGCATGCGATGGGGGCTGGCCCTTCTCGACCCGTCGTCGCGCTGGCTGGCCAACACGCTGGTCTCTGATGGCACGGTAGCTGCAAGCATCGGCAACCGCCCGGCCAACTGGGATGATGCCGAGACGCTGAAGGTGCTGGTGCTGATGACCGACGGCGAGATCACCGACCAGTATCGCCCCCGCTTTCCGGAGGACGAGATCAACAATTCCGTTCATCTGCTGGCCCAGAACTCCAACAGGCGCCAGACGCTGAGCAGCCGGACCACGAACCGCAACCAGTTCTGGCAGTCTTGCGATCTGGCCAAGCAGAACGGCGTGACGGTCTTCACCATCGCCTTCAACACCAGCAGCAGGGCCGCCAACGAAATGCGGCAATGCGCCTCCTCACCCAGCCATTTCTACGAGGCGCGCAGCCACCAGCTCGATGCCGCATTCCAGTCGATCGCCGGTGCGATCCAGATGCTGAAGCTGACACAATGAGCACGCCCGCAGCCCCCTGCCTTGCCGCGCCCCCGGGGCCGCGCCATGGCCGCGCCACCGGCTGGCGGCGTGTGGCGCGGTTTCTGCGCGGGCAGCGCGGCAACAGCACGGTGGAATTCGCGCTCCTGTTTCCGGCCTTCATGGCGATCTTCGCCTCCACCTTCGAGTCGGGCCTTCTGATCACGCGCTATGCCATGCTCGACCGCGGCCTCGACCTTGCGGTGCGGGAGTTGCGGCTGAACACCGGTGCCAGCTTCAGCCACGAGGCCGTGCGCGCCCGGATCTGCGCCAACACCCTGATCCTGCCGAATTGCGAAAAGGGCCTGCATCTGGAGCTGGTCAAGATCCCCCGCTCGGGCTGGACGATGCCCGACGCCCGCGCCCAGTGCGTGGACCGGACCGGCGAGATCAACCCGACGCTGCGCTTTACGCCGGGCGATGCGAACGACGTGATGTTCATCCGCGCCTGCTATGTGGTGGACCCGATCTTTCCCACCTTCGGGCTGGGCAGCACCGTGAACCGCGACGCCAGCGGGGCCATGCGCATCGTCGCCACCTCCGCCTTCTCGAACGAACCGCTATGAGGGTGGCGCGCGCCCTTCGCCGCCTTGCGCGGTTCCGACGCTCCCGCCGAGGGGCCGCCTCTGTCGAGGCGATGCTGGTCTTTCCGCTGCTGTTCTGGGTCTATGCGGGCTCGTTCGTCTATTTCGAGGCGTTCCGCAGCTACAACGTGACGGTCAAGGCCTCCTATACGATCGGCGACATCCTCTCGCGCTGGACCCATGTCAACGAGTCGGACATGCAGGGCATGAACAGCCTGCTGCGATACCTCGTTCAGATGCCCGAGGGCGACACCGCCCTGCGGGTCAGTTCGGTCGAATTCTTCGACGACAGCTACACCGTCAACTGGTCCTGGGCCTCGACCCCCGGCAACGAGCTCACCAACCAGCGCCTGAAGACGCTGCTGGACTATCTGCCCGTCATGCATGCGGGCGACACGGTCATCGTGACCGAGACGATCGTGCCCTTCCGGCCCGGCATGCGCGTGGGTCTGCAGGACCGCGACTGGCGCAATGTCGTCGTCACCCGGCCCCGCTTTGCGGGCCAGCTTGCCTGGACAGGCAACTGAGCGAGACCTCCGCCCTTGAAATCCCGCGGCCCGGCTGCTTTCGTGACCCGAGGCAGGAGCGGGACATATGCGCTATTCCGGATTGAAGGTGCTGGCCGAGGGGCTGCGGGGCAACCGTGGCTGGACGCAAGCATGGCGCGAGCCAGAGCCGCGCAAGGAATACGACATCGTGCTGATCGGCGGGGGCGGGCACGGTCTGTCCACAGCCTATTACCTGGCCCGCAACCACGGTCTGCGCAATATCGCGGTTCTGGAAAAGGGCTGGATCGGCGGCGGGAACGTGGGGCGGAACACCACGATCGTACGCTCGAACTACTTCCTTCCCGGCAATCAGGAATTCTACGGCCTGTCGCTCCGTTTGTGGGAAGGGCTGGAGGCCGACCTGAACTATAACGTCATGTTCTCCCAGCGCGGGCTGCTGAACCTGTTTCACTCGGACGGCCAGCGCGATGCCTTTGCGCGCCGGGGCAACGCGATGGTGAACGCGGGCGACGACGGCGTCCTGCTGGACCGCGAGGGGGTGCGGCGGCTGGTGCCCTATCTCGATTTCGACAATGCACGTTTTCCCATACACGGCGGATTGCTGCACGCCCGCGGTGGCACCGCCCGCCATGACGCCGTCGCCTGGGGCTATGCCCGCGGTGCCGACAGCCGCGGCGTGGACATCGTGCAGAATTGCGAGGTGACCGGCATCAGGGTGGAGAATGGTGCCGTGCGCGGCGTGGAGACGACACGCGGCGCGATCGCGGCGCGCAAGGTCGGGATCGTGGTCGCGGGCCGCTCCAGCCAGGTCGCGGCGATGGCCGGTCTGCGCCTGCCCATCGAGAGCCATGTCCTGCAGGCCTTTGTCACCGAGGGGCTGAAGCCGGTGATCAACCATGTCATCGCTTTCGGCATGGGCCATTTCTACATCAGCCAGTCCGACAAGGGCGGCCTGGTGTTCGGGGGTGACCTGGATTTCCACGCCTCCTATGCCCAGCGCGGCAACCTGCCCATGGCCGAGCATGTGATGGAGGCGGGCATGACGCTGATGCCCATGATCGGCAGGGCGCGGGTGCTGCGGTCATGGGGCGGCATCATGGACATGTCCCCCGACGGCAGCCCGATCATTGACCGCACCCCGATCGACGGGCTCTATCTCAACGCCGGATGGTGCTATGGCGGTTTCAAGGCGGTGCCGGCATCGGGCTGGTGCTTTGCCCATCTGCTGGCCACCGACCAACCCCACGAGGCCGCCGCGCGCTATCGTCTCGACCGCTTCCGCGAGGGGCGGCTGATCGACGAGGAAGGCACCGGCAGCCAGCACAACCTGCACTGAGGGATCATGCGCATCACCTGCCCCTTCTGCGGACCCCGCGACCGGCGCGAATTCACCTATCTGGGCGCCGATGTCTGGGCCGAGGCCCCCGGCCCCGGGGCCGGTCTCGACGCGCTGGATGCGTGGCTCCACCTGCGCGACAACCCCACCGGCGAGGGGCGGGAGCTTTGGCAGCACGAGGGCGGGTGCCGCGCCTGGCTGATCGTGACCCGCAACATGACCACCCATGAGATCCTGTCGGTAGACCCCGCCCCCGGCGCGGGCGGAAAGGTGGCATGATGCGGCTGTCCACCGGCGGGCTGATCGACCGCGACACGCGCATCTCCTTCAGCTTCGATGGCCGCACGTTTCAGGGCTATGGGGGCGACACGCTGGCCTCGGCGCTGCTCGGCAACGAGGTGCGGCTCGTGGCGCGTTCGTTCAAGTATCATCGGCCCCGGGGCATCGTCACCGCAGGCTCCGAAGAGCCGTCGGCGCTGGTGACATTGGGCGAGGGCGCGGCCCAGACCCCGAACCTGCGCGCCACCATGCTGGAGCTTTACCCGGGCCTCGCCGCCCGCAGCCAGAACCGGATGCTGTCGCTGCGCCATGACCTGCTGGCGGTGAACGACCTGCTGGCGCCCTTTCTCGGCGCGGGCTTCTACTACAAGACCTTCATGTGGCCGCCCGCCTTCTGGGAGAGGCTCTATGAGCCGCTCATTCGCCGCGCCGCCGGGCTGGGGGCGCTCTCGGGCAAGCCGGACGAGGCCGAGCACGAGCGCGCCTTCGCCTTTTGCGACCTGCTGGTGATCGGTGCGGGCCCTGCCGGGCTGATGGCGGCCCTTGCGGCAGGTCGGTCGGGGGCCGACGTCATCCTGGCCGACGAGGATGCCCGGCCCGGAGGGCGCATGAATGCCGAGGCCGAGGAGGTGGCGGGCCGCCCCGCACATCTCTGGGCGCAGGAGGTTCTGGCCGAGCTGGAGAGCCTGCCCAATGTGCGCGTGATGCGCCGCACCACCGTCACGGGCGCCTATGATGGCGGCACCTATGCCGCATTGGAACGGGTAAGCGAGCATCTGGCCCAGCCGCCCGGAGGCACGCCCGAGGCCTGCTTCTGGCGCATCGCGGCCCGTCAGGCGATCCTCGCCACGGGTGCACTGGAGCGCGGCATCGCCTTTCCCGGCAACGACCGGCCCGGTGTGATGCTGGCGGGTGCCGTGCGCAGCTATCTTCACCGCCATGCCGTGGCCGCAGGTCGGCGGGTTGCGGTCTTCACCAACAATGATGACGGCTGGCGCACGGCCCGCGACCTGTCGCGGCAAGGCATCGAGGCCACCCTTGTCGATATCCGACCCGGGGCGCTGTCGGACGCCGGGCGCGCGCGGGTGATCACCGGCGGACAGGTCATCGCAACGGGCGGGCGGCGGGGCCTGCGCGAGGTGCTGGTGCGGACCGCACAGGGCGAAGAGCGCCTTGAGGTGGAATGCCTCGCGGTATCGGGCGGCTGGAACCCGGCGCTGCAGCTGTCGTGCCACCTCGGCGCGCGG
>JAFIEC010000137.1 GCA_020832725.1 Paracoccaceae bacterium
TCGAGACACCGTTGAACCCGCTTACGTGCACCTCACCGGCCTCAAGCGCCGCAGCGGCGGCAGAGCGGTCGGTCATGAAGCGCCAGACCACGCGGTCCAGATAAGGATATTCCTCACCGCGCCAGTAGTCGGGGTTGCGCTCGGCAATCACATACTGCCCGCGCTGATATTCGACAAAGCGGAACGGGCCGGTGCCGATGGGCGCGGCGTTCAGCTCGTTGCGCAGAATGTCGGTGCCCTCATAGAGATGGCGCGGCAGCGGATGGCCCAGGTCAGGCATCGCGGCCACGAACAGATCCAGCGGCATCGGTGCCGAGTAGTTGAAGACCGCGGTATGCGTATCCGGGCAATCAACCGATTCAAGATTGCGCTGCAGGGTCGAGGAATAGTTGAGCAGCTCTTTCCACATCTCCATCGCGCTGAACGAGACATCAGCGCAGGTAAAGGGCTCGCCATCATGCCAGTTGACCCCTTCTCGCAGGTTGACGGTGATCGTCAGACCGTCTTCGGATGACGACCAGTCGGTCGCCAGCACCGGCACATAACCGTCATAGGTCAGGTCGATCAGCGGCTCGATGATCTTGCCCGAGATGTTGTAAACCCCGGTCGATGCCCGCAGCCCGGGGTTCAGCACGCGCTGTTCCGAGACCATGTGAATGATCGCGGTACCGCCCCGCTGGGGCTCCTGCGCCATTGCCGAACCAGCGATCAGGCCGATCGCGGTGGCGCAGGCGGTCGCGCGAGCCAAATTTTTTAGTTGAAATTGCATGTAACTCCTCCTGTTGGGGTGGTTGTGGACAGCAGCATCATATATTTTTTGACGATCAAACCATCCTGTCATTGGCAATGCCTGTCAATATACTATCTACAAAATTTCCCAATCGAGAATTTTTGTTCTAGCATAAGGCCTCAAGGTAGCATATTTTTTCGCAATAAGAACCGCCTAGGGAGGATAAGGTGCCTCAGACAGTATGGATAACGGGCGCCGGCTCCGGAATCGGCGCCGCAATTGCGCGGCGCTTTGCGCAGGAAGGGTTTGGCCTTGCACTGACTGCGCGGCGAGAAGCGACATTGCATGATGTGGTCAGTACATTGTCTGGGAACACCCCTGTACTGATAGAGCCGGGCGATGTCACCGACCGCGAAGGCATGGCCGCCATGGCGCAGCGCATTTGCGCCGCTGCGGGCAGCATCGATGTGCTGTGCAACAATGCGGGCCTCAACATCCCCAACCGCCGCTGGCGCGATCTGGATTGGGCAAGCTGGGATGAGGTGCTGCGCGTCAACATTACCGGCGCGCTGAACGTCATCGCCGCCTGCCTGCCCCTAATGCGCGCGCAGGGCGGCGGCGTTATGATCCACACCTCAAGCTGGGCGGGAAGATTTCACTCCGCGGTGTCAGGTGTGCCCTATGGCGCGTCGAAACATGCGCTTTCAGACATTTCCGCCAGCCTCAACAGCGAAGAAGGGGCAAACGGCATCCGCTCTTGCGCGCTGTGCCCCGCCGAGGTGGCGACACCGCTGCTGGAAAAACGCCCCGGCTTTGACCCCGCCAGCGCCAGCGCCATGATCCAGCCCGAAGACATGGCCGAAGCCGCGCTTTTTGCAGCCCGGATGAACCCCGGAGTGGCTGTTCACGAAATCGTCCTCGCACCTGTGCGCCGCTGACGCGATAAACCCCGAAGGAACCTTTACATGACCCATCCCGTAACCGGCATCGACCATGTTTTCCTGCTTGTGAATGATCTCGATGCCGCCGCCCGCCGCTATCAGGCGCTGGGTTTCACCCTGTCGCCGCGCGGTGTTCATTCCGCCGCCAAGGGAAGCGCCAATTACACGATCATGTTTCCCGACGATTATTTCGAGCTTTTGGGAATTATCACCCCGACCGAGGGCAACCTTGCCCGGCGTCAATCGATAGAATCGATGGGCGAAGGGCTGCACGCCATCGCCTGCCGGATCAAGGATGCAACCGCAGGCGCCGATGCGCTGGCCGGTGTGGGCATCAAGACCCAGGGGCTGGGCGCGTTCGAGCGCCCGGTGCCGCTGCCCGATGGCGGAACCGGCGTTGCCGCCTTTACCACCGTTTCCTTTGCACCCGAGGAACTGCCGTTCGGCACCGTCTTCATGTGCCAGCACCGGACCCCGGAAACCGTCTGGCTGCCGGAGCTGCTGACCCATCCGAACACCGCCTGCGGCCTGGACGGGGTGCTCGCGCTGTCGGATGACCCGCAGACCGACGCTGCACGCTTTGCCCGCCTCTGGGCCGACGGCCGCGTGATGATGAGCGCGGGTGGCGCCACGGTCGATACCGGGCCCGATTCCGCCCCGCTGTCGCTTCTGACCCGCGCGGCGCTGGCGGGGCTGTACCCCGGCCTTGACCTTGACCAGACACCAAAGGGCGCCTTCACCGCGTTGCGCATCCGTGTCCGTGACATGGGCGCCGCGAGTGCCTGCCTCGATGCCGCCGGGATCACACCGGTGGCCACCACCCTGGGCCTGGCCGTTGCCCCACAGGATGCCTGCGGCATGATACTGGAGTTCGTGCCCGGATGACCCAGAAAACCCCGCGCAAACCAAAGGGAAAGGCGGCCGAAAACCTAACTTTCGACGCGATCGATCAGCAGATTCTGGATATCCTGCAACATGACAGCGACACGCCGATCTCGGCCGTGTCCGAAGCGGTGGGGCTGTCGGCCACGCCCTGCTGGCGGCGCATCAAGCGGATGGAGGATGCGGGGATCATCAAGGGCCGGGTGGCGCTGGTCAATCAGGTGCAGGCCAATGTGCCGATGACTGTTTTCATCGGCATCACTGCACCGCGCCACGAAATCGGCTGGACCTTGCAGTTTCGCGCGCTGATCGAGGAAATCCCAGAGGTGGTCGAGGCCTATCGCCTGACCGGCACGGTGGATTACATTCTCAAGGTTGTGGTTCCCGATATCGCGGCCTATGATGGCGTGTACAAACGGATGATTGCCAAGCTGGAGTTCAGCCAGATCAACTCGATGATCTCGATGGAGGAGCTGAAATTCACGACAGCCATTCCCACGAAGTACCTATAGCCGCGCTGAACTGTACCCGTCGCAGAGCGCTCTCACTTCGGTGCCATGCGGATCGCTCCATCAAGGCGGATGCGCCCGTCGAAATCGACCGCCAGCTCACCTTCGTCGAGGTCGACATCGTCGACCATGCCGATATCGCCGTTGTAGACGTCCTTGTCGTAGTCGTTCTCGATCTGCATGACCTTGTCGCCCGGGGCGAAGGTCCAGCCGAACCGCTCGACGCGCTTTTCGCCGGCAGGGTTCAGGGCGGCCTGCAGTTCGATGTTGAGTGATCGCGCGCCGACACCGCCACGGTTCATCGGGCAGAGAACCTGGATGTCCTTGATGGGGTCGAAGCCGAAGCGGCGCGGGATGCGCTTGGCGACCAGTTCCACGATGCGCGGCACGGCCTGCTCTGGATCGGTGGCCGGCACGAAGTAGAAGTCCGCCTCGCCATCCGGCGGCGCAAGGTCTGGCAGGCGGCCTGCGTTGATCGCGTGCGCCGTCGTGATGATCTTGCTCTGCGCCGCCTGCCGAAACACCTCGGTCAGCCGCACCACGGGAACAGAGCCAGAGCCGATGATGTCTGCAAGGACCTGGCCGGGACCGACAGAGGGCAGCTGGTCGATATCGCCGACGATCAACAGTGCCGCAGTGGTGGGTACCGCCTTCAGAAGCGACTGCATCAGCAACACATCGACCATCGAGCTCTCGTCCACGACCAGCAGATCGCAGTCGAGCGGGTTCTCGTCGTTGCGCTTGAAGCCGAAGGCCTTCGGATCGAACTCGAGCAGCCGGTGGATGGTCTTTGCCTCCATGCCTGTCGCTTCGGTCATGCGCTTTGCAGCGCGACCGGTGGGCGCACAGAGCAGGAGCTTCACGGCCTTGGCCGCGAGGATGCGCAAGATCCCATTGACGATGGTGGTTTTGCCGACGCCGGGGCCGCCGGTGATCACCATGACCTTGGAACTGAGGGCGGTGCGGATAGCCTCTGCCTGGCTGTCCGCGAGGGTGATGCGCGTCTTCTGCTCGATCCAGGGGAGCGCCTTGGCCGCGTCGATATCGGGCCAGGGCAGCGGGCCTGCGCAGATCCGGTTGAGGTTCTCGGCGATCCCCCGCTCGGCGACGTAGAGGCCTGTCAGAAAGATGCATTCCGTGTCGGCCACCCGGTCCGCCGTGACCGTCTCCTCGGCCAGTTCTTCCAGCAAGGCGCTCTCGATCAGCGGGGCAGGTACCTCGAGCAGCTTCTCTGCCAATCCGATCAGATCAACCCGGGGCAAACCGCAATGGCCGTTACCCATCGCCTCGGTCAGGGCGAATGAAATCCCCGCGCGGACACGGATCATGGCCGTTTTCTCGATCCCGAGCTTCTCGGCGATCAAGTCGGCGGTTCGGAATCCTATGCCGCGAATGTCTTTCGCCAGCCGGTACGGGTTCTCGCTCATGATCTGTACGGCGTCCGAGCCATAAGTCTTGAAGATCCGCACTGCGCGCGCGGTACCCACACCGTGCTGGTGCAGGAACACCATGATCTCGCGGATCACCTTCTGGTCGGCCCAGCCCGCTGTTATTTTGTCGGCGCGCTTTGGACCAATGCCCTCGACCTCGCTGAGCCGCTCAGGGTTCGCCTCGATGATGTCGAACACGTCCTTCCCGAAATGCTTC
>JAFIEC010000141.1 GCA_020832725.1 Paracoccaceae bacterium
CCGCATGATCCTGCGCCATCTGAGGGTCTTGTTGTGCCAGTTCATCTGGCTGATCACACTCTTCCGAGGGTTCACGCGGCGCACCGATAGCTATCAGGCACTGCAATTCGCCGCCTGAAACCATTGTTCAAGATGAACTAACATAGCATTTGTCCCTCCTTTTGCGGGGATTACCGCAAAAGAACAGAGAATGAGTATCGCTCAGCGAAGATCTCTGACCGGCAGCGGCTTGGTTGGTGGCACTATACGGAATCTGTTATTTGAACTGGAGCGCGCAAACCAGATTCAACGCGACAAACTGAAGGATGAGGGCGGGAGAATTAAAACATCTGATCTTAAAAAGCTTAGGGAGAGCGATCCTTGGGAGATTTTGCAATCTGCCATGGGGCGCTACTTTCAGGCTAACCTGTCAGTTAGTCCATTTAATGATCTTTATCAAAGCTACATTCGTGTGAGTTTAGTAAAAGGGGTTTGGGAGGGAACAAGGATAAAAAAGTTTCCTAAGTTCAAGGCTAGGGACCTAATGTCTGAGGGTAGCGGGTTCCTCCAGTGGCTGAGTGTTTTTGCTCTGGCGCTAGACCCAGAGACGGACGTTCTTCTTTTAGATGAGCCCGATGCGCACTTACACTCCAGCTTGCAAACATTGCTGCTCGAAGAACTAGAGAGTATTGCAGCAAGGCACAAGAAGCAGGTATTGTTGGCGACACACAGCACTGAAATTCTAAGATGGGCAGCGCACTCCAAGATTCTCATGTTTCGCGGTAGCAAGGTGAATTACCTCACCGATGATTCTGCGAGGATAGGGCTGTTCGCTGGAATGGGCAGTGAATTTTCTCCTCGATTGGACCGCTTAAAACGAAGCAGGGCTTTGCTTTTAGTGGAGAATGAGAGTGATGCGCGTTTTCTTAAATTGATGGCCGAAAAAATTGGGAAGAAAATACCAGAAGAGGTGGTCGTATGGGCTTGGACGGGATCATCCAAGGAAAGAAGGCAATTATTTATGCAGCTAAAGGGAGATATCCCTGATCTCAAGGCCATAAGTATCCGTGATAGAGACGACTTGGCGCAGAATCATGTGGATGGAGCTACCCTTCGGGATAAATCTGAGAACAATGGGGAGGGAAATTTAAAGCTTCGCGTATGGCAGAGGCGGCATATTGAAAACTACCTTTTGTGCCCCAACGCAATTGCTAGAGCTTCTGGAAAAAGCGCAGAGGAGATTAATAGTTTCTTTTCCGAGAGACATGCGATCGTGATACCTGAAAACTTTACGGATCAAGCTGTCCTGCAGGCAATAAAGGATGTCTATGGGAAATCGTTGATGGAGACCGGTGAAGATTCTATAGAAAGGCATTTCGGTGTCTCGAAGTTTGATGTTGCAAAGGCTCTACTTCCCGGGGAGATTTGTGATGATGTAAAGGTAATCATCGATGATATCCTTTCGATGTAGACTGTTTCTCGGGGTGCCATTGAAAATGATGGGGCTATTCTGAAGTCATCGTAACCGCAGAGTTTCTCTTGGATCGGGTCTCTGTGCGTGTCCGAGTTCCGCGAATTGTGGACTTGTGCAACGAGTTCAGATGTGATTCATCCCCCCTTGCCCCGCAGCCCCCGCATCCCGCTCCCCCCTACTCAGCGGCCCTCAGCGGGGCGGGGGGGAGGTCGTCCAGCGCCTTGTCGGGCGGGCTGGCGTCCTGTGCGGGGTCGGCTGCGGGCGCGTCCTCCCACAGCAGGGTCGGGCTGGGCAGGCGGCGGGCGGCGCGGCGGGTGCGGCGCTCGGAGGCGAGGCGGCCCTCGCGGCCGCTCAGCATCGCGCCAAGGCTGCGGCCCGAGGCGACAAGGCCCGTCTCCACCCAGACCCGCAGCGCCAGCATCGAGGGCGTGAACAGCAGTGTCAGGAAGGTCGCCACGCCAAGGCCGAAGACCACCGCCGTGGCCAGCTGCTTCCACCACATGGCGGTGGGGGAATTCACCGTAAAGCCGCCTCCGAAGAAGTCGATGGACACGCCCAGCATCATCGGGCTGAGGCCCGCCATGGTGGTGATCGTGGTCAGCAGGACAGGGCGGATGCGGGCCTCCACCGTGCGCACGATCGCCTCCAGCCGGGGCATGTAGCGGGAATATTCCTGATAGGTGTCGATCAGCACGATGTTGTTGTTCACCACGATCCCCGCCAGCGCGACGATCCCGGTGCCGGTCATGATGACGGAAAAGGGCTGGTTCATCACCAGCATCCCGATCAGCGTGCCGGTGGTGGAGAGGACCACCGCCGTCAGCACCAGAAGCGAATTGTAGACCGAATTGAACTGCGCCAGCAGGATCACGAACATCAGCCCCAGCGCCCCGGCAAAGGCCACGCCAAGAAAGGCGGCGCTTTCCTCCTGCTCCTGCTGGTCGCCCGTCCATTCCCACTGGATCGAGGGGGGCAGGGCCGCCTCGTCGGTCAGCCAGGCACCCAGATAGGCGATACGCTCGGTCGCGGTGATCCGCTCTCCGGCATCGTTGGTCATGTTCTCGGCGACGGCGGCCTTGATGTCGAAATAGCGCATGCCGTCGGCCCGGTCGATCTGGGCGAGGGCGGCCACCGGCTCGATGCTGATGAAGTTGGACAGCGGCACCTGTCCCTGCGCCGTGCGCACCTTGAGCGTCTCCAGCGTGGACAGGCGGCGGTCGCTCTCCGGCAGGCGGACGCGGATGTCGATTTCCTCGTCGGAGGTGTCCACCCGCATCGTGTCCAGCAGCAGGCCCCGGGTGACAAGCTGCACCATCGCCCCCACCGAGACGACATCGGCGCCAAAGCGGCCGGCCTGTTCCACATCGACGTTGATCTGCCAGTCGATGCCGGGCAGGGGGCGGGTGTCCTCCACCAGGGTCAGCCCCGGCGTGCTGTCAAAGCGCTCGCGCAGCCGTTCGGTCGTGGCCAGCAGCTCGGCCCAGTCGTTGCCCTTGATCCGAAGCTGGACGGGCTTGGACGAGGCCGGCCCCCCGGTTTCGGGCAGGATCTCGATCTCGATGCCCGGCAGACGGCCCACCCGCGTCTCCAGCTCGTCGAGGATCACCTGCCCCCGGGGCCGGTCGCCCCATTCGGCGAATTCGAGCTGCACCGTGCCGATCGTGTCGAGGGGGCGCTGCGCGCCGCCCGTGTTCTGGTTGAGGCCGCCCTCTCCGGCAAAGGCGAAGACAGAGCTGATCCCCTCGATCTGACCGATCCGCTCTTCCACCTGGCGCAGGAGGGAATCCTTCTCGTCGATCGAGAGGTTGCCCCGGGCGCGGACATAGACAAGCGCCCGCTCCGGCTCGGTCTCCACAAAGAAATCCACGCCGCGATTGTTCTCGCCGTAATAGGCGAAGACGGCGCCCACAAAGGCCGCAACGGCAAAGATCGTGACCAGCGGCATCACCGGATTCTTGACCATGCCGGCCACCAACCAGCCCATCGCCGTGCGCTGATAGCCCGCGCGCACCCGCGTCGGGGCGCGGCCAAAGCGGATCGCGCCAAGGGTGACCGACAGGCCCACCGCCCCCGCGATGAACAGCAGCGCCCCGGGCAGGAGCGCGCCGATGCCCTGCGCCCCTTCGGGCAGCAGCCCCGGCACATAGGCGGGGTTGAGCGCCTGCATCGCCCCCACAAAGGCCAGCCCGCCCGCCGCCGCGACAAGGACAAGGCGCAGCAGGAGCGCCCGCCGCCCGAGCATTGCAGATGCCCGCTCGAAGCTGCGCGAGATGCGGCCCGTCACACCCCCCACCACCGGCAGGAAGATCAGCGCGACCACAAGCGAGGCCACAAGCACGAAGATCAGGGTGATCGGCAGCAGGCCCATGAACTCGCCCGCGACCCCGGGCCAGAAGATCATCGGCAGAAAGGCGCACAGCGTCGTCGCGGTAGAGGCGGTGATCGGCCAGAACATCCGCTTGGCCGCAGCCCCATAGGCGGCCATGGGGCCCATCCCCTCGCGGATGCGCTTGTCGGCGTATTCCACCACCACGATGGCCCCGTCCACAAGCATCCCCACAGCGAGGATCAGACCGAACATGACGATGTTGTTGATGGGCATGCCCAGGACCGCGAACAACGCAAAGCACAGCAGGAACGCGGTGGGAATCGCGAACCCCACCAGCAGCGCCGACCGGGTACCCAGCGCCGCGAGCACGACGATCATCACCAGCGCGATGGCGGTGAGAACCGAACCCTCCAGCTGGCTGATCATGCCGGCAACCGTGGTGGACTGGTCGGAGGCATAGCTCACCGACAGCGCCGAGCGCAGTTCCTCGGGCCATTGCGCCTGTTGCTGGCCCACCAGGGTGCGCACCTCGGCCACGGTGTCGATGATGTTGGAGCCCTTGCGCATCACCACCTGAAGCGCGACCGTCGGCTCTCCGTTATAGCGGGCGGTGCCGTCCCGGTCCTCGAAGGTCAGGCGGATCTCGGCCAGATCGCCCAGGGTCACCACCCTGTCGCCATCGGCCTTGACCGGCAGCGCATAGATGTCCTGCGGGCCTTCGAACGAGCCGGGGATCTTGACGGCAAAGGCCCCGGTGGGCCCGCTGATCATGCCCGCCGCAATCAGCTGGTTGTTGTTGGTGACAACCCGGATCAACTCGTTGGCGGTGACGTCATAGGCCTCCAGCTTGAGCGGGTCGATCACCACCTCGATCATTTCGTCGCGGCTGCCCGAGACGCCCACCTCCAGAACCGAGGCCAGCGACTCGATGCGGCTGCGCAGATCGTCGGCCACCCGGATCAGGGTGCGTTCGGGCAGATCGCCCGACAGCGCGATGTTGAGGATCGGGAATTGCGAGAAATTGATCTCGTTGATCGAGTATTGCTCTGCCCCGTCGGGAAAGGACGCCTGCGCCTGACTGACCCGGTCACGGACATCGGCCAGCGTGCGCGACTTGTCCCAGCCGAACTCGAATTCCAGCGCCAGCCCGCCATAGCCCTCGGCGGCGGTGCCCATCATGCGCTTGAGGCCTTCGAGGTCCTGCAGGCGCTGCTCCAGCGGGCGGACGATCATGCGCTCGCTGTCCTCGGCCGAGATGCCGGGGAAGGGGACCGAAACGAACAATGCCGGGATCTCGATGTCCGGCTCGCCTTCCTTGGGAAGGTTCCCGTAGGACAGGATGCCCACGCCCAGCGCAAGGAAGACCAGCGCCAGCATCATCCGCGCGCGAGAGGTCGCCCAGTCGACGATGCCGGTCATGTCCGTGCCCCCCTTGCCGGGCCGGTTGCAGTAACGCTCATTCCGCCCCCTCCTGCGCCACCTCGACCGGGGCACCGTCAGTGACGAATTCCTGACCCAGCACGATCACCGGGGCGATCTCCGGCAGGCCGAGCACCCAGACGCCCTCCGGGTCGTCGCGCAGGATACGCACGGGCTTGAACCGCGCCCGCCCGTCCTCGGCCAGCCGCACGCCCAGCCGCCCGGCATCATCCAGTGTCAGCGCCGATTGCGGCACCAGATGGGCCCGGGCGCTTTCGGCCTGCACGAGGATTTCGGCGGTCACGCCCTCGCGAATGGCATAATCCGGGTTGGGCACGCTGACCTCCACGCGAAAGGTGCGCGTGGCAGGGTCGGCCTGACGCGCGAGGAACGACACCCGCCCCGCCACCTCGCGCCCCGACAAGAGGCGTGCGCCGGCCAGCGCACCCAGCTCTACCCGATCCACCTCGGATTCCGGCAGAAAGCCCACGAACCGCACCGGATCGAGGGTGACAAGGGCCGCGCACAGCCCGCCCGGCTGCAGCAGCGCGCCACGCTCTGCCGCGTCGATTTCCAGCATGGCATCGAAGGGCGCGCGGATGGTCAGGAGCTCCAGCTCCCGCCGTGCCCGCTCTGCCGCGGCCCGGGCCGAGGCGAGCGCCGCACGGCTTGAGACGGCGCGGTTCTCGGCGCCAAAGCCGCGCTCGGCCAGATCCTCGGCCGCGCGATTGTTGATGATCGCCTCCTCGAGGCGGGCCTCGGCCTCGTCGAGGGCGGCCTGCCGTGTGCCGGGGTCAAGCTGGCACAGCGTGTCGCCCTCGGATACAAAGGCTCCCGCCCGCAGCGGCTCGGTGACGACAAGCCCCCCGGTCTCGGCCCGCAATTCCACCTTGCGCGTGGCTTCGGTGCGACCGCGCAGCACGATCCCGCTGGACACGTCGGACAGATGCACCTCGCGCACCCGGACCGGAACCGGACGGCGCTCGGACACGGCGGCGGGGCGCACGTCCGCCTCTGCGCGCTCGCCCCCTGCAAAGGCCAGCAGCGCATCGCGTTCCATCACGATGAGATACAGCGTCAGGCTGACCAGAGCCGCCGTCAGCAGGGGGAAGAAACGCATCGCTAACTCCGCCTTGGGGCGCACGCGCCGCCCGTGGGAAATAGGGTTTGGCCGCCATCGGCACAAGCATGGCACGCACCATCCCCGATATTCCGTCATATACGTGCGACTTACCCTGCTGGACCATACCTTTCTGCACTGCGGCATGGCGCGCGGATCATGCGCGGCACGAAGACATTCGGGGCGGGGGATACCGTGGGCGTTTGCAAGCCACCCGCCTTCGCGCTATGAGGCCCGAAATCCGCTTGCCGCGTGTTCATGGGGGCCTGACGTGTCCAACAACGACTCCTTCATCCAGGAGGTCTCCGAAGAGGTCCGCCGCGACCGCCTCTACGCCCTCGCCCGTCGCTGGGGCTGGGTCGGCGTGGTGCTTGTGCTTCTGGTCGTGGGGGCCGCGGCGTGGCGGGAATATTCCGCACAACAGGAACGTACCTCGGCGCAGGCCTTTGGTGACGCGGTGATCGCGGCCTTCTCCGAGGACGCCGACAGCGCGCGATTGCATGGGCTGGAGGCGATCGCGCCACGCGGCCCGGGGCAGCGTGCCTATCTCGACCTGATGCGCGCGGCGCAACTCACCCAGATGGGCCGCGAGGAGGAGGCGCTGTCCTTGCTGGACGATTTCGCCACCCGGCGCGATGTACCGCAGATATACCGCACGCTGGCGGGTTTTCGCGCGCTCATGTTGCGCGGCCCCGACATGGCAGCCTCCGATCTTGCCGCCGAGTGGGAGGCTTTTGCCGCCCCGGGGCAGCCCTTTCGCCCTCTCGCGCTGGAGCAACGTGCGCTTGCGCTGATCGATGCGGGGCAGCGCGAGGCGGCGCTCGATATCCTGCGGGCCCTGCCCAGCGATCCGCAGGCCACCGCGGGCTTGCGCCGGAGGGTCGGACAGTTGATTGTGGCACTCGGAGAGACGCCGCCTGAAACCGGTCTGCCCAGCCAATGAATTGGGCAGCCGCGTCAGGGGGCAGTCGCCCCCCGTTTCGTCCGCAGCGCGGGCACGGGGCAGGGGAACGAGGCGCAGGAGCGGGCAGGGCGATGATGGGGCGCATGGCGGCGATCGCAGGCAGGACCGAAACGCGCGGGGCAGCACCGGGGCTGGGGCGCCCGGCTCTTGCGGTGATTGCGCTGGCGCTGGTGTCGGGGCTGGCGGCCTGCGAGCGGCAGGTGTTCCTTCCCGGAGAGCGGTTCGACGTGCGCACGCCTCTGGTCCAGACGATCACCGATGCTGATGGCACCTCTCCGGCGGCGCGCGCGGCACAGGCCGACCGGGAGCTGCCCGTCAGCCTTGGCGCGGCGCGCAACCTGTCGGACTGGGCACAGCCCCACGCCAACACCGCGAATAATCCGGGCCATCTGGCGCTGTCCTCTGCACCGTCACTGCTGTGGTCGGTGGACATCGGCGCGGGGAATTCCCGCCGCGCCCGCATCAGCGCCGATCCGGTCGTGGCCAGCGGGCGCATCTTCACACTCGATTCCCAGGGTCAGGTCAGCGCGGTCTCTCCGGGCGGCGAGGTTCTCTGGTCGCGCAGCCTCGTGCCCGCAGGCACGACACCCGAGGCCGCGTCGGGCGGCGGTCTGTCCTTCGGGGCGGGGCGTCTGTTCGTGGTCACGAGTCTGGGCCGGCTGCACGCCCTCGACCCGGAGACGGGCAATGAGGCATGGGCGCAGCGACTGGACGCCCCCGCCGCAGGCGCGCCCACGGTCTCGGGCAATACCGTCTATGTCGTCAACCGCCGGAACGAGGCCTTTGCCATCGACGCGGGCAACGGCCGTATCCGCTGGCAGGTGTCCAGCGCGCCGGTGGCGGGCTTTTTCCAGGGCGGTGCCAGCCCCGCCTTTGCGGGGGGCAGCGTGATCTTCCCCTTCGGATCGGGTGAGCTGGTCGCCTACAGCTCGGGCGGCGCGTTGCTCTGGTCGGCGGGCCTTGCCGACGGGCGGGACGGCGCGGCGCGGGCCAGCATCACCGATGTCAGCTCCGACCCGGTGGTCGCGGGCGGCACCGTCTACGCGGCCAATCAGGCGGGCCAGATCGTCGCGCTGGAGCGTGGCTCGGGTCAGGTTCGCTGGGCCGCGCGGGAAGGGGCCTACAGCCCCGCCGTCCCCGTAGGCAACGCGGTCTTCGCGGTAACCGACCGGGCGGAACTGGTGCGCCTCGATGCGCGCACCGGCCAGCGCGTCTGGCTGGCAGAACTGCCGGGCTACACCACCGACAGGCCCCGGCGGATTCGCGACATCACGCCCCATTACGGACCGCTTCTGGCCGGGGGTCGGCTGCTGATCGCCTCGGGCGATGGGGTCATGCGCTTTTTCGATCCGGTCTCGGGTGCCGCGGCGGGGCAGGTCGCGCTTCCGGGCGGGGCCGCGTCGCACCCGGTGATCGTGGGCGGCACGCTTTACATTGTCACCGGCGACGGGCGGTTGTCCGCCTTTCGCTGACGCCGCGCCCCCGGGGGGGCGGGCGTATCGCCCCGGAGGGCAAGCCCATGACTGCCAGCGTCGCCATTGTCGGGCGGCCCAATGTGGGCAAATCGACCCTGTTCAACCGCCTTGTCGGCCGCAGGCTGGCACTGGTCGATGACCAGCCCGGTGTCACACGCGACCTGCGCGAGGGGCCGGCGCGTTTGGGCGATCTGCGCTTTACCGCCATCGACACGGCAGGCCTCGAAGAGGCGGTGGGCGACGGCCTGCCCGCCCGCATGCGCCGCCTGACCGAACGTGCGGTCGCCGAGGCGGATGTCGCGTTGTTCGTGATCGATGCGCGCACGGGCCTGCTGGCCGCCGATCGCGTCTTTGCCGAGATCCTGCGCCGGGGCGGGCGGCCCGTCGTGGTGGTGGCCAACAAGTCCGAGGGGCGTGCGGGCGAGGCCGGCGCGCTGGAGGCATGGGAGCTGGGATTGGGCGAGCCCGTGCGCGTCTCGGCCGAGCATGGCGAGGGGATGGATGATCTCTACCGCACCCTCCTGCCCCTGATCGAGGCCGCCGAGGAAGCGGTTGCCGCCGATGACGCCCCCGAGATCGACGTTGATCTGCCGCCCGATGATACGGATGACGATGCGCAGGCAGATGGTGATGACGAGACGCCCCGGGGGCCGCTTCCACCCACCGTCGCCCGCCCGATGCAGATCGCGGTCAGCGGGCGGCCCAATGCGGGCAAATCCACGCTGGTGAACCGCATCCTCGGAGAGGATCGCCTGCTGACCGGCCCCGAGGCCGGCATCACGCGCGATTCCATTTCTCTGTCGCTGGAATGGCAGGGCGTGCCGGTGCGGGTCTTCGACACCGCCGGGATGCGCAAGAAGGCCCGCGTTATCGACAAGCTTGAAAAGCTGTCTGTCGCGGATGGCCTGCGCGCGGTGCGCTTTGCCGAGGTGGTGGTGCTCCTGCTGGATGCCGACCAGCCCTTCGAGACGCAGGATCTGCGTATCGCCGATCTTGTCGCGCGGGAGGGCCGGGCCCTGGTGATCGCGGTTAACAAGTTGGACCGGGTGGAGGATCGCCAGGCGCGTCTTGCAGCGTTGCGCATCGCCTGTGACAAGTTGCTGCCCCAGGTACGCGGCGTGCCGCTGGTCACCGTGTCGGCCCTG
>JAFIEC010000149.1 GCA_020832725.1 Paracoccaceae bacterium
CGGCACTCGACGCGCCACATTCAGCCCGCGCGCCGGAACGCAAGCCCAATTCCAATGGGGCGTGGGCGGCGCTTACGAAGAAGGTGCATCGGATTTCAAGCGTAGAACGTTTGATGCCCGTTCCTTCTTGACGGTCGCCACCGGCGTCGAAGTGTTCAGGGTGGCCTCAGAAAAACGCTGTATTGCTAGGCGCTTACAAACTATTCACCAAATTGGCGCAGTCATGAGGTCCAGAGAAATCGGCCCAGAGAGACCGCTTCCGGGCTTCTTGGAGCTAGCGCCGGTGTTCAGCCCCTCCCGCATAACCCTCGAAAACAACGGAAAAATCCGGCCGCAGCCGGATCGGCAGAACGCTTTCGCGGGGGCAAGTGGCGGAGGGGATGGGACGGGGATCCAACCTTCTCCACTGGCGAAGTCGTTGCTACATTGGCCACAAATCTCTGTTTCGAAGTGAGAAAATGTACAATCAGTCACGTTGGTGCAACTTATGAATCTGGCCATGTCCCGGGCAGCGTGAAAGCAGGTCGCACAACTCCTGTGGCGTGTTCGGAGACCTATTGAAAGATCGCACGATCTCAAGCCTGATGTCTCTGTTGTACGGTACTCGTCGGCTTCATTGCCGATCTGGAGCGCTTCGGCACAGGCTATCGAGAGGAACAGGCGCTCGCCTTCGCCCGGAGGCGCGCGGAACGTCTGCCGATGGGCTACTGCACCGAGGAGTTCCACGCCGTCACCACGAAACAGCCACCGTTCAGGAGCGCCAGTGGCCCACATTGCGGCACAATTTGTCGAGAAGCTCCTGGAGGGTTCTTCGCTCGGCCTCTGTCAGTGTTGCTGCAAGTCGGGCTTCGCCCTCGACGAACATGGGCATGACGGCGTCGTACATGGCGCGGCCCGCATCGGTCAGGCGCAGGACGACACGACGTGCATCCTCAGGGTCTGAGGCCTGTTCGACCAGCCCCTTGCGCACCAGTGCCGCCACGCCCCGGCTGATCGTGTTGCGTGGTTGCTCGGTGATCTCGCAGATATCGCGCGGGTTCAGGGCGTCGCGAAAGTTCAGACAGATCAGGATGGTCCATTCTGGCCGCATGAGCCCGAACTCGCGTTCCATCCGACGGAGCAGAGGCTCGCGGTAGAAGTTGGTGATGAAGGCGATGCGATAGGCGAGCGGCAGGGGCGTTCCGCCGACGATGTCGATAAGCTTCACGCGCGGTTCTCCGTGAAACCGGTGATCTCCAGAAGCTGACCATGGTCGCGCGCCGCTGGCCCGCCCTCGCCGCCAAGATGGGCAAGCGCCTCCTCCAGCGCCGCGGCGGCTGCACCGATCAGGTCGAGCGGAAAGGCCGCCATGGCAAAGCCAAGCTGCTGCAAGCGGTCCGGCGACAATCTCGGGGTGCGCCCGCCGGCGAGCATATTGGCGAGGCAGGGCAACGGCGTCGCGGTGGTGAAGGCGCGCATCTCGGCCTCTGTCTCTGGCGCCTCGAGAAACAGCAGGTCGGCCCCCGCCTCTGCGAAGGCGCGGACCCTGGCCAGTGCCTCCTCCATCCCGAGGACGCCGCGCGCGTCGGTTCGGGCAAGGATGAGCGGCCGTGAGCAGCTGGCGTCGCGTGCGGCAACGGCGGCACGGATGCGGGCGATGGCCTCGTCACGGCCCACCACTTGCTTGCCGGCAATGTGCCCGCAGCGCTTCGGCCAGGTCTGGTCCTCGATCATCACCGCCGCCGCGTCGGCCTGGGCAAGATCGGCGATGGTGCGGGCGATGTTGGCATCGCCACCATAGCCGGTATCTCCGTCAACGAGGATCGGCAAACCGGACGCGCGGATGATGCTTCGAGCGGTCTCGAGCATCTCCGTCGGGCTGACAATGCCGATATCCGGCCAGCCGAAGCGCCCTGCCGCAACCGCATAGCCACCCATGAAGGCGGACCTGTACCCCGCCCGCGCCACCAGTCGCGCCGACAGCCCGTCATAGGGGCAAGGCAGGACGAGCAGCCTGTCCTCGGTCAGCAGGGCGCGCAGTCGGTCGGGGGCAGAGATGTGGGGAGGCATGGGCGTCCTTTCGATATCCGTCCCATGTGGGACAAAAACTGTTCCACATGGAGCAATTCCGTGTAGGATGCCCATGCAGGCGCTGGCAAGCCGGATCATGTCCGGCCTGCATGGCCGCCTGGCAGGGAGGGAAGATGGAAGGGACTGCGGAGGGCGGGACGCTCGCCGACAGGCTGGCGGGTAGGGTGCTGGACGCGCTGGGCCTGGTGGTGATCGCGCTGATGCTGTGCATCGTGGTGCAGGTCGCGGCCAACGCGGCCGGCCTCTCCACGCTGATCCGCTTCGAGGACGCCCTGCCGCTGTTGGGACGGGCGGTCACGATCAATTCCCTGATGGAGCTTCAGTGGCATCTGCTGACGCTGATAGGGCTGCTTCCGGCGGCGCTGGTCTGGGTGATGGACCGCCATGTGCGCGTTGATTTTCTGTATGCTGCGGCTCCGGTCCGGGCCCGTGCCACGATCGAACTGGCAGGACATGCGGTGTTCACGCTGCCCTTCCTGTGGTTCGCCACGCCAGCGGGGTGGGCCTTTGCCGAGCGGGCCTTCGCCCTCGGAGAGCGTTCGCGCGATGGCGGGCTTGCGGACCGCTTTCTGATAAAGGGAATAATCCCGGTGGCGCTGGCGCTGCTGTTGCTGGTCGTCGCGCTCGATGCCCTGCGTCGGTGCCGCGATCTCTGGCGGGGGCGCTGAATGTCTCTGGCTGTAGCGATGGCGCTGGTGACGCTGGCGGGAATTCTGGCCGGCTATCGAACGGCTTTCGTTCTGGCGGGTGTGTCGGCGCTGTTCATCCTGATCTCGGACCTTCCAATGGCGTGGTTCGGCCTGCTGATCAGCCGCATCTACGGGAACGTCCTGTCGAACTGGCTGCTTGTGGCGATCCCCATGTTCATCTTCATGGGGCTGGTTCTGGAGCGCACGGGGGTGGCCGAGCACACGCTTCGCGCCTGCCAGAGGGCTCTGGGCGGCTCGGCAGCGGGGATGGGGCTGTCGGTGGTGATCGTGGGAGTTCTGCTGGCGGCATCGTCGGGTATCGTCGGGGCGTCGGTCGTGCTTCTGACGCTTCTTGCATTGCCGCGGCTGGCCGAGGCGGGCTACGGGCCGCGGCTGTCTTCGGGGCTGATCGCCTCGTCGGGAACGCTTGCCATCCTGATCCCGCCTTCTGTGATGCTGATCGTTCTCGGAGATCAGTTGAGTGTGCCGGTCCCGTCGATGTTCGCCGCGGCGCTGGGGCCGGGGCTTTTGCTTGTCGTGCTTTATCTCGGCTTCGTGCTGTTGCGCAGCCGGGGCTTGCCCCGGGCGGGGCGGGAGGTGCCAGGCGGTCCGCTGGCCGCCCTGATCCTGCTGCGGGACATCTTGCCGCTCGTCTTGCTGATCGTCGCGGTGCTGGGATCGATCCTGACCGGGCTTGCCACTCCCACCGAGGCCTCGGGTCTCGGCGCTTTCGGCGCGATCGTGATTGCCGGACTTTATGGACGTTTCCGCCCCGCCGTGATCATGCAGGCGGCGCGCGAGACGGTCGTGACCACCTCGATGGTGCTGATGGTGATGATCGGAGCCACCTGCTTTGCCGCGGTTTTTCGCGGGCTGGGGGGCGATGATCTGGTGCGGACGGGACTCGAAGCAATTGGCGGCGGTCCCTGGGCGGCACTGATCGTGGTGATGGCCTTCATCTTCGTGCTCGGCTTCGTTCTGGACTGGCTGGAGATCACGCTGATCCTGATTCCGATCCTGGCACCGGTGATCGTGCTGATGGATTTCGGCCTCGGGCTCACGCCGCAACAGACCCTGATCTGGTTTGGCATGCTGGTCGCATTGAACCTGCAGACCTCCTTCCTGACGCCGCCCTTCGGCTTTTCGCTTTTCTACATGCGCGGCGCCGCGGCGGGGCGTCTGTCCAACCGCGACGTCTGGCTGGGCGTCGCCCCCTTCGTCGCGCTCCAGCTTGCTGCCCTGGCCCTGATCATGGCCGTGCCGGGGCTCGTGACGGTGTTTCTGTGAAACCGGCCCGGAGGAGGGCCTGACCCGAGGGAGGACCAAATGAAGAAGACACTTCTTGCCACCGCCGCCGCCGCGGCGCTCGCCCTGCCAGTGCACGCGGCTGATCTGACCCTGCAATCGGCCTTCGGCCGGACACTGCCGATACTCGGCCCCGGCGCGGACCGCTTCGTCGAACTCGTCTCGACGCTCACCGAAGGCTCGGTGAATTTCCGCCATCTGGGGGCTGGCGAGCTGGCACCGCCGTTCGAGATCCTGGAGAATGTCGGCCTTGGTGCCATCGATGCTGGCTGGTCCTTTGCCGGTTACGCCGAAGGGCAGGTTCCCGCGGCGGCGCTTTTCGGTTCGATTCCGTTCGGCCCCGATGCGATCAAGTACGTCTCCTGGGTGCATCACGGCGGCGGGCTGGAGCTTTGGCGCGAGGCTTATGAGCGGTTCAATGTCGTGCCCATGCCCTGCGGTGTCATCATCTCCGAGGCGGCCGGCTGGTTCACCCGGCCCATCGAGTCGGTTGACGACCTGCGCGGGCTGAACTTCCGCATCGGCGGGCTGGGCGGGCAGATCCTGACACGGGTCGGCGCCAATCCGGTATCGCTGCCGGCGGGCGAGATCTCGACCGCGCTGCAGACCGGCCGGTTGGACGGGGCCGAGCTGAGCTTTCCCTCCATCGACATCCTTCTCGGCTTCGACCAGGTGGCGAAGCACTACTACTTCCCGGGCTGGCACCAGCCCTCGGGCTTTATCGAGTTCTACATGAACGCGGACCGCTGGGCCGCCCTCAGCGATACGGAGCGCAGGGCCATCGAGACCGCCTGCCACGATGTCAATGCCTGGACCATCGGTCAGGCGGTGGCGGTGCAGTCGCCGGTGCTGGACGAGTTCCGCTCTCGCGGGGTCGAGGTCAACCGGCTGCCCGACGAGGTCCTGGCCGCACTGCGCGCCGCTGCCGAAGAGGTGTTTGCCGAGCAGTCCGCAGCCGACGACCTGTTCCGCCGGACCTGGGAAAGCTATCGTGCCTTCTCGATCGAATACGACGCGTATCAGGCACTCTCGGCGTTCGACCGGTTCTGAGACGCTTCTGAGACGGGGGCCGCCGATGGGATATGCGCTGAGGGCATTCGGCAGCTATTTCGTCAGCGGGCATGTTCACGAGGTTCGCGGCCGGGCAGTGGCGGAGATCGCCGTCACTGCCCAGACCAGTTATGCCTATGACCCTAACGGCCACTATGCGGTCGAGGCAGCTTATGTGCAGTTCTTCGTGCCCGAGCCGCGTCGTCAGGGGCCGCCGGTCGTGCTGGTTCACGGCGGGGGCATGTCTGGCGCCATGTGGGAGACAACACCCGACGGACGGCCGGGCTGGCTGCACGGTCTCCTTGCCCGCGGCCACGAGGTGCATGTGATCGACAATGTCGAGCGTGGCCGCGCCGGTTGGGTTCCGGGGCGTTGGGAGGGTGCACCCATCCTTCGCACGATGGAGGAGGCCTGGTCGCTCTTCCGCTTCGGGCCGCCCGAAGGCTTCGCCGCACGCCGGCCATATGCGGGATGCCGCTTTCCGGTGGCGCATCTGGAGTCGTTCGCACGCCAGTTCGTTCCGCGCTGGACCTCGACCACCAAACCGCAGGTAGCTGCGCTTGTTGCGCTTCTCTCTCGTCTTGGCCGCGCCAATGTGATTGCGCACAGCCAGGGTGCCGCCATCGCCGCAACCGCCGTCGCTGCCGCGCCCGAACGTGTCGCAACGCTTGTCACGCTCGAGCCATCGGGGTTTACCCCGCCCGACCCCACCGCGCCGGCGCCGCCCACTTACATTGTCTGCGGCGACTACCTGGAGTGTGATGCGCTCTGGCGCGGGCTCTCCGCCGGCTGGCGCGACCTTGCCGCCACGAATGCCGCCGTCACGCTCATCCCGCTTGCCGATACGTTTCCCGGCACCTCGCATATGCCCATGATGGACCTCGATTCGGTGGGCTCCCTCGAAATCGTGGCAAGCCTGATAGAGCCTGCTGACTGCTGAGCGAGCCTGCTGCACCAGGCAACCGTGCAACAGGCATGCGTCTGGCGCGCCCTCATGCCGTGGGTCCGGGATGAGTCATCGCGTCTTGCTTCGACGATGGTGAGCCGTCAGCCGTTCGGGGCGTGCGGTGCCCGGGCAGGGTGCGACAGGCGCCTGGCGGAGGAGGTGTAACAAATACCGAACTCTCTCCCGTGCCAGTGTCCGCCCCAGCGTGATGGTTGCGAAACCATGCGCAAATCTGACGGACTTTGGAAAACCAGTTTGTCAGCCCAGACCAAAGTCATCCCGAAAGCGGTCGATTTGGTGCATGCGTTCGTGCAGGATGGTCACGATGCCGATGTCGCCATTCGAGAGATGCCGCCAATAGACGAAATGGCGCTCGTATCGAAAGAAGTACCCTTCGACGCCGAACTCGGCCGGGATGGGCTTTGATGCGACACCGTGCGCTGCAATCCTCTCGAAGGCTGCGAACAGGCCGGTAATGTAAGTCTCGGCTTGTGAATCACCCCACCTATCGCGGGTGAAGCGGTAGATCTCGTCGAGGCGCACCGAGGCCGCCTCCTGGACGCGGATCGCCACCTGATCAGGTCCGGTTCCGGGCGATCACCTCGGCGGCGGTCAGAGGCTTGAAGCTGTCCTCGGGCGCAGCGAAGGCGCGGCTCAGCTCCGCCTTCAGACGGTCGAAGGCCTCGCGCTCCGCGCGTTCCTTGTCGCGACGGATCAGGTCG
>JAFIEC010000155.1 GCA_020832725.1 Paracoccaceae bacterium
AGACGTAGAACGCGCCTTCGGGAACGGGGCAGTCGATGCCGGGGGCCGCGTTCAGCGCCGCCACCACCGCGTCACGCCGGGCAAGAAACCGCGCGCGCCAGATATCCAGGTGATCCTGCGGCCCTCTCAGCGCCGCCAGCGCCGCGTGCTGGGCGATCGAGCAGGCATTGGTCGTCGATTGCGACTGAAGCACGATCATCGCCCGGATCAGCGGCGCGGGGCCCAGCGCCCAGCCGATGCGCCAGCCGGTCATGGCATGGGCCTTGGAGACCCCGCCCACGGTCAGGATGCGCTCTCCGAGATCGGGGGCCACTGCGGCCAGTGCCGCAAAGCGGAAGGGGGCATAGGCGATTTCGGCATAGATGTCGTCACAGAGCACATGCACATGGGGATGGGCGCGCAGCACTTCCGCCAGGGCCATGAGCGCGCCCGCGTCCAGCCCCGCGCCGGTGGGATTGCCCGGCGAGTTCAGGATCAGCCATTTCGTCGCCGGTGTGATCGCGGCGGCCAGCGTCTCGGGGGTGAGGCGAAAGCCCTGCGCGGCCGTCGTGGGCACGATGACCGGCGTGCCGCCGGCAAGGCGCACGATATCGGGGTAGGAGACCCAATAGGGCGCGGGCACGATGACTTCGTCGCCGGGTTCCACCGAGGCGAGGATGGCGTTGAAGATCGCCTGCTTGCCCCCGGTGGAGACGCAGACCCGCCCGGGCGCGGCGTCGATGCCGAAGCGGGTGGCGAAATGATCGGCGATGGCCTGACGCAGCTCGGGTATGCCCTCCACTGCCGTATAGCGGGTATGGCCCGCCTCGATCGCGGCATGGGCGGCCTCGCGGATATGGGCGGGCGTGTCGAAATCGGGCTCTCCGGCGGCAAGGCCGATGACGTCGCGTCCCTCGGCCTTCATCTCGCGGGCGCGGGCGGTCATGGCGACGGTGGGAGAGGGGGCGACGCGGCCCAGAAGGCTTGACAGAAGGGCCATCGCCACTCCGGTTTGCGAAGGATCGTTCCCTGTTCTAGGCTTGGGGCCCGTGCGGCACAAGTGGTGCGTGGTCAGCCGTGCGGACGGGCAGGAAGTGGAGAGGCAGATGGAGGCCGACGAGGCACGGCGCAAACGGGCGCGGCTGCGCGCATGGCGGCGGGGCATAAAGGAGATGGACCTGATTCTCGGCGGCCACGCCGACCGCCACCTTCCCGGGATGGACGAGGCCCGGCTGGCCGCCTTCGAGGCGCTGCTGGATGAGGACGATCATGAACTCTATGTCTGGGTGTCGGGCGGCGGCCAGCCACCCGCGCGCCACGGGCCCATGATTGCCGAGATCGCGGCGGAACTGGGCGCGGGGGCGGCGGCGGGCCGGGCTTAACCGCTTCTTGGGGTTTGGCGGCGATTCTCGGCGGACAGGAAAGACCCTGTCCGAAGGGAGGCGTCCATGACACTTCAGCCCGCGCCCGCACCCAGGGCCGCCGCGCAACTGGCGGCTCAGGATTACCGCGATCTGCTCTCCCTGCTGGAGCGGCTGCACCGCCTGTTGCTCGATGTCATCAAGGACGAGTTCGAGCGGTTGCGCCTGCCCGAGGTGACGCATGTGCAGGCGCTGCTGATCTACAACATCGGCGATCACGAGGTCACCGCCGGAGAGTTGAAAAGCCGCGGCTATTATCAGGGCTCCAACGTGTCCTACAACCTCAAGAAGCTGGTGGAGGGCGGCTTCATGCACCACCAGCGCTGCGAGATCGACCGCCGCTCGGTGCGGGTGCGGCTGACACCGCAGGGCAAGCAGATGCGCGACCGGATCGAGGCGCTGTTCGCCCGCCACGAGGGCGCGGTGACCGAGCGTGTGGCCCTTCCCGGGGTCGACCTGGGCCAGGTCAACCACATCCTGCGGCGGCTGGAGCAGCTCTGGTCCGAGCAGATCAGGTTCATCTACTGAGCGCGATCCGACCCGAGCGCCGCAAGGGTCGGGCAGGCCGACGCAGGAGCAAAGCGTTCGCCGGCGCAGGCGCACCAGACACGCGCGCAACAGATACGCGGGCGTTGCCGGGCGCCGCAGCATGCCGCCCACGAAAAACCCCGGGCGCAGCGGAGCGCACCGGGGCGGGAGACGCGACAGGCCCCGCGGCGAAATCGTCCCGCCGCGGGAAAGGGTGCTCAGCCGATGCTCATGGCACCCCGGCACGGTCCCACACCGCCACGGCGCGGCCCGCGTTGGTGCCATAGACCGAGGCGTTCACCCCGCTGGCGAGGAAATCGGTGAAGGCCGAGATCGGGCCCGTCGGGCTGACGGTCGTGACGGCGGGGTATTCGTTGTTGCTGTCGGCAAGGATCACCTGCGCCTCGTCCGAGGACAGGAACTCGATGAAGGCGATGGCATTGTCACGGTTCGGCGCATGCACCAGCACGCCCGCGCCCGACAGGTTCACATGGGTGCCACGGTTGTCCTGGTTGGGAAAGATGAACGCCGTCGCCTCGGCCACCGCCCGGTCGGCGGGGTTGGAAGAGGCCATCAGCCGGCCCCAGTAATAGGTATTGGCGATGCCCAGCGCGCATTCGCCCGCCGCGACCGCCCGGATCTGGTCGGTATCGCCGCCCTGGGGCGCGCGCGCCAGATTGCGGCCCACGCCACGGGCCCATTCCTCGGCGGCCTCTTCGCCCAGCACCTCGATCAGTTCGGCCATCAGCGAGACATTGTAGATGTTGGACGAGCTGCGCATGCAGAATTCGCCCTCAAGCTCGGGGCGGGCAAGGTCCTCGTAATCGGCGACACCTTCGGGCAGGCCGCGCGCGACATTGTAGAAGATTACCCGCGCCCGGGTGGTCAGGCCGAACCACAGGTTGTCGGGGTGGCGCAGGGCCTCGGGGATGCGCTCCTCGAGGATCGCGCTCCCGATCGGCTGGAACAGGTTGGCCTCCACCCCGCGGTGCAGCCGGCCGCCATCCACCGTCAGCAGGATGTCGGCGGGGCTGTTGGCGCCCTCGGCCTGGATGCGGGCCACCAGCTCGTCGCTGGAGCCCTCGATCAGGTTCACGCGGATGCCCGTGGCCTCGGTGAAGGCCTCGTAGAGGGTCAGGTCGGTGTCGTAGTGGCGCGCCGAATAGAGGTTCACCTCGGCGGACAGGGCGGGCATGGCCGTGGCCAGCGCCAGGACGGATGCAGTCGCGAAACGCAACATGGGTCTCTCCCGTTTCTCTTGATTGCGCCTGCCTGGATCGCGGCTGCGTGCAGCGCGGCCGCTGGGTGGGCCAGTCGCGGGCGGAATCGCCCGAGCCCGGGTTTCATAACCGCAGCAGCGGTACTTGACAAGAACACTCGGATACCTCGACACCGTCGGCGATCCGCGCTAGAGGCTGGGTCGAGTGAAGCGCCGCATCCCCGGGAAAGCCCCATGACCGACCTTGCCGCCCCGTTGCCCCCGCCTTCTGCCTCGCCGCGCAAGCGGCTTGGCAGGCGGGGAGAGTCGCGGCTGGCCCGCCCTGTCTGGACGATCGGCGCGCTGGTGGTCATCGCCATCATCCTGTTGCCGGTGGCGACCGTGGCCAGCCGTGTCTTCATGACCTCCGAAGGGGTCTGGCCGCATCTGCTGGCGACGGTGCTGCCGCTCTACATCACGAATACGCTTCTGCTGGTGGGCGGGGTCACGGCGCTGGCCATCGTCATCGGGGTCGTCACGGGCTGGCTGGTGGCGGCGCATGACTTTCCCGGGCGGCGCGTGTTCGAATGGGCGCTGATGCTGCCGCTGGCGATGCCGGGCTATGTGATCGCCGCGGTCTATTTCGACAGGCTGAGTTTCTGGGGGCCGATCCAGTTCTGGCTGCGCCAGACCTTCGGCTGGGGCCGGGACGATTACTGGTTTCCCCAGGTCGCGACGCTGGGCGGGGCGATCGTGCTGCTGGCGCTGGTGCTGTATCCCTATGTCTATCTGCTGGCACGGGCGGCGTTTCTCGGCCAGTCCCTGCGGCTGATCGAGGCCGCCCAGGCGCTGGGTGCGCGCCGTTCCGCCGCCTTTCGCCGTGTGGCGCTGCCCATGGCTTGGCCTGCGGTGGCGGCGGGGGCGCCCTTTGTCGCGATGGAGACACTGGCCGATTACGGCACGGTTCAGCATCTGGGCGTGCAGACCATGACCACCGGCATCTTCCGCACATGGTTCGCGCGGGGCGCACCCGTGGCGGCGGCACAGCTTTCGGCGCTGCTGTTGTGCCTGGTGACGCTGGCCTTTCTGGTCGAGCGGTTCCTGCGCGGCAGCCGTCGCTTTGCCGGAGATCCCGGCGGGCGCTCCAGAACGGTGACGCGCGTGCCCCTGCGCGGCGGGCGCGCGGCGCTGGCGGCGGTTGTCTGTGCGGTGCCGGTGCTGCTGGGCTTTCTGCTGCCTGCGGCCGAGCTGCTGCGCCTGTCGATCATCGCGGGCGATCCGCTGCTGGGCCCGCGCTTTTTCGTCTTTGCCGCCAACAGCCTCAAGATGGCCACGGGGGCTGCGGTGGTGCTGGTGATCCTTGCGGTGTTTCTGGCCTATGCGCGCCGGATGCAGGGCGGCATGGCCATCGGTGCGGCCACGCAGGCGGCCTCGTTCGGCTATGCCATGCCCGGCGCGGTGATCGCCGTGGGGGTGCTGATCCCGCTGGCGGCCTTCGACAATGCGCTCGATGCCTTCATGCGGGCGCAGTTCGGCATCTCTACCGGGCTGCTGCTGACGGGCACCATCGCGGCGCTGATGTTCG
>JAFIEC010000160.1 GCA_020832725.1 Paracoccaceae bacterium
CGGCACCATCCGCTATGGTCTGGTAAAGGCCCCCGGTCACGGTCGTGGGGGCGAGGGGGTGAAGATGCGCGCCATCCATCCCGCCCATGTGGCGGCAAAGCCCGGTGCGCGCCGGGCCACCACTGATTTCATGGTGCTGGAGGCGGCCGGAACCCGGACGGCATGGGTGGCGCTGGTGCCCATCACGGGCCGCACCCACCAGCTGCGTGCCCATATGGCTGAAATCGGCCATCCTATCGTCGGAGACGGAAAATACGGCGGCTCCGGACAGGACAATCCGGGAGATGGCTGGGGGGCGAGCCTTGGCGGCGCGGTCAGCCGCAAGCTGCATCTGCATGCCCGGAGCCTGGCGATCGCCCATCCGGTGAGCGGCAAGATGCTCAGCTTCACCGCGCCCTTGCCCGAGCATATGGCCCGCACCTGGGCGCTGTTCGACTGGCAGCCCGAGGGTGTGCCGGCCGACCCGTTCGCGGAGGAGTGATGGCCTCCGCAATGTCTCTGGTGGTGTTCGATGTCGACGGCACGCTGGTCGACAGCCTGGCCATGATCGAGGCGGCGATGGCTGTGGCCTTTGCAACCGAAGGGCTTTCGGGCCCCGGGGCGGGCGAGGTTGCGCGCATCGTGGGCCTTTCGCTTCCGGTGGCGGTGGCACGCCTTGCGCCGCTGGCCTCTCCTGCGCTGCAGGCGCGGCTTGTGGAGGGCTATCGCGGGGCCTTTCTCGCTGCGCGAGAGGCCGGGGGTGGCGAGGGCGCGGCCCCGCTCTACCCAGGTGCGCTCGACACGCTGCGCCGGATGCATGCCCGCCCCGAGACCTTGCTGGGTGTGGCCACCGGCAAGGCCCGGCGCGGGCTGGAGCACATGTTCGATGTGCATGATCTGCGGCGCTACTTCGTCACCGCACAGACCGCCGATGCCCACCCCTCCAAGCCGCATCCCTCGATGCTGCTTCGTGCATTGGAAGAGACGGGGGTCGATGCCGGCTCGGCCGTGATGGTGGGCGATACGACCTTCGACATCAAGATGGGACGCGCCGCCGGGATAGCCACGGTCGGTGTCGGCTGGGGCTATCACGCGCGCGAGGATCTCGCGGATGCGGGGGCCGACGCGGTGATCGCGAGTTTCGATGTGCTTGAGGCGACTGTGGCGCGACTTCTGGAGGAGCGGAGGTGAGCGGCTGGGCTGCCAGACGGTTCTGGACAAATGTCAGCCTGCACCCGGTGGAGGGTGGTTTTTCCATCCACCTTGACACCCGCCAGGTGATGACGCCCGGGCGCGCGCCGTTGATCCTGCCCAGCGCCGCCCTGGCCCGTGCCGTGGCCGATGAGTGGTGCGCTCAGGAGCATCTTGTGGCGCCCGAAACGATGTCGCTGACGCGGGCTGCGAATTCCGCGATCGACAAGGTACGCCCCCACCGATCCGAGGTGGAGGAGGAGATCGCGGGTTTCGGCGCAAGCGACCTGCTCTGCTATCGCGCGGCCTCTCCGTCGGGGCTTGTGGCGCGGCAGGCGGCCGGGTGGGACCCGCTGCTGCAATGGTCGGCCACTGCGCTGGGCGCGCCGATGATCGCAACCACCGGGATCGTCTTTGTGGAGCAGCCCGCAGCCAGCCTTCACGCCCTTGCCGCGCATGTGGCAGCATACGACGATTTCACCCTGACCGCGCTGTCCGATCTTGTGGGGCTTACCGGTTCTCTGGTGATCGGGCTGGCCGTGCTGAGGCAGCATCAGCCGCCCGAGGCACTGTGGCCGCTGTCGCGAATCGACGAGGATTGGCAGGCCGAGCTTTGGGGCCTTGACGCCGAGGCCGAGGCGACCGCCGAGGCGCGACGGCAAGCGTTCCTGCGGGCGGCCCTGTTCGCCGCCCTTGCCCGCGACGCCGCGCGCTAGGTCACGGCTCGGCCCTGCGGTGCGGGCGTGATACTCGTACTGCGGGTCAGGCCCGTTCACCGTCCTCGAAATCGCGCGGCACCGCGAAATCCACCACCTTACCCGCACCGGGCGCGACCCCCGCCCAGGAATGCGCGGCGAAATCCGCCACCAGAGTTGCCGTTGTCGGAAAGCGTGCGAAGTGCGGGTGCCTGGGCGGCCGCGCGACAAGTGCCATGGCCAGCTCTGCAAGGCCCGGGTTGTGCCCCACGATGGCGACCGGGCCCTCGGTGTCCAGCCCCTGCAGCAGCGCGAGAATCGTTTCGGGGGCGGAATGGTACAGGGCGGGTTCGACACGCAGCGTCGCATCCGGGAAATGCGGTGCCATCAGCGCCCAGGTCTCCTGCGTGCGCCGGGCCGACGACACGAGGGCGAGGGAGGGCGCATGTCCCAGCCCCGTCAGCCATGCCGCCATGACGGGTGCCGCGCGCCGGCCACGGGGCGCAAGGGGGCGGTCATGATCGGCCAGCAGGGGGTCATCCCAGCCCGACTTGGCATGCCGGACGACGATCAGGCGGTGTGTGCGTGGCGAGCCGCTCATGCGCCCGTGAACGCGCGCATGTGAAAGGCCGATTGCGCGGGCTCGCGGCCATAGCGCGCGCTGACGGGGCAGGCCCGGCGGACGGCACAGCCAAGATCGCTGCAGGCGGCGCCGGCGGGCTGCGCAAGCCAGTCGCGGCAGCGGGGCACATCATAGCCATCGGCCCCCAGCGCGCCCACAGGGCAGGCATTCAGGCAGGGCCGACCGTCGCAGGTCTCACAGGGAGAGCTGGCCTTGCGGGCAGGCAGATCGATCCGCTCGCGCAGCGCGATGGCCCCGCGCAGAGAGGCGAAAAGCCCCGCTCTCTCATGCACCAGAAGCCCGACGGGCGACATCCAGGCCTGCCCGCTCTCGACGGCCCAGCGCAGGAAGGGCAGGTAGGGCGGCCCGCCGAAGGGAAACAACGCCTTTGCGCCCAGTGCACAGGCCATCCGCCCGATGACCCGGCGCGACCAGCGATCCATCGGATCGGGCTGCCCATCCGCGAATTCGGGGGACCCCCGCACATGTGGCCAGAATCCGGGGCCGGTCGGGCCAAGCAGGACCAACGTCTGTGTGCGGGGCGGAAGATCGAGCGCAGAGCCGGGGTGGAACGCACCGAACACGTCCAGCCGTTCGGCCGCGCTGCGTTCCATGATGTCCTGAAGATCCGCCACCGCCCGCCTCAGTTCCGGGATGCGAGAGGCCTGATACCCGGCTCAGTAGCGCGGCTAAGGCTTCCGGCACCGGGTTCGGTGAACAGCTCCAGCAGGCAGGCATTCGGTGCCCGCCCATCGAGAATGACGACCGCGCGCACACCTGCCTCTATGGCGGCGAGCGCCGTTTCCGTCTTGGGGATCATGCCGCCCGCGATGATGCCCCGCTCGGTCAGATCGTGCACCTGCTCGGGGCGCATGTCCGTCAGCACGGCCCCGTTTTCATCCTTTACCCCGGCCACATCGGTCAGAAGCAGCAGCCGGTCGGCCTTGAGCCCCGAGGCGATGGCACCCGCAGCGGTATCGCCGTTGATGTTGAAGGTCTCGCCGGCCTGTCCGGCCCCGATGGGTGCCACGACCGGGATCATGCCGCCTTCGAACAGCCGGTGAAGAACTTCGGGGTTCACGGCGACAGGCTTGCCGACAAAGCCCAGCTCCGGGTCGTCCGCCTCGCAGGTGATCAGTCCCGCGTCCTTGCCTGTCAGACCGACGGCCTTGCCGCCCTGGCCGTTGATCGCCTGCACGATGCGCTTGTTCACGAGACCTGCCAGGATCATCTCGACAACCTCGATGGTCGCGGCATCGGTCACCCGCTTGCCGCGCACAAAGCGCGACTCGATTCCCAGCTTGCCCAGCATCTCGTTGATCATCGGTCCGCCGCCATGCACGACGACGGGGTTCACCCAGACCTGGCGCATCATCACGATGTCGCGGGCAAAGCTGTCCAAGGCTTCGGCATCGCCCATGGCATTGCCGCCGAACTTGATGACGACGATGGCACCGGTATAGCGCTGCAGATAGGGCAGGGCCTCGCTCAGGGTGCGGGCTGTTGCGATCCAGTCGCGGTTCATGGGGCGTTGGGTCTTCATTGCTTGCATGTCTGGAATGGGGAGTCACACTTACGCCCAGCGCGGGGAAAAAGCCAAGGGCAACCGGGCCCCGAATGCGCTGGGGTCTTGCAAATCCTGACCGCTTCTCTAGGGATTGGGGGTCTTCGCGCAGGAGAGGCAGATGCCCGAGACGAGCCGCCGCAAGACGTTGCTTCTGACCGGTGCCAGCCGCGGGATCGGCCATGCCACGGTAAAGCGCTTCTCTTCCGAGGGTTGGCGGGTGCTGACCTGTTCACGTCACCCGTTCGATGCGCGCTGCCCCTGGCCCGGGGGTGAGGACAACCATATCCAGCTCGACCTTGCCAGCCCCGATGCGACCATCAAGGCGATCGAGACTGTGCGCGGAAAACTCGAGGACGGTCGCCTGGATGCATTGGTCAACAATGCCGGCATCTCTCCCAAGGGAGAGGGGGGGCGCAGGCTCAACACGCTCGAGACAGACCTGCGGACCTGGGGACAGGTGTTCCATGTCAATTTCTTTGCTCCCGTGGTTCTGGCGCGCGGCCTGCGCGAGGAACTGGCGGCGGCACGTGGCTCGGTGGTCAACGTCACCTCGATCGCGGGGGCACGGGTACATCCGTTCGCAGGTGCGGCCTATTCCACGTCAAAGGCCGCGCTGGCGGCACTGACCCGCGAGATGGCCCATGATTTCGGGCCGCTTGGCGTGCGCGTGAACGCCATCGCCCCGGGAGAGGTGGAAACCTCGATCCTGTCGCCCGGCACCGAAAAGATCGTCGAGTTGCTGCCGCTGCGTCGGCTGGGCCAGCCCGAAGAGGTCGCTGCGGCGATCTTTTTCCTGTGCTCGACCGAAGCGAGCTATATTTCCGGCACAGAGATCGAGGTCAACGGCGCGCAGCATGTCTAGGATCAACTCCGGCTGGCGGGGCCGCCGATCCGTCCTCAGGTGATCCCGGCCACGATGGCGCGCAGGGTGGGAATCCCCTCTCCGGTCTCGGAGGCGGTGAGCACGATTTCGGGATAGGCGGCCGGATGACGCGCAAGCGCTGTACCCGTCCGGTCCAGAACCTCTTTCCGCGCGCTCTGGCTGATCTTGTCGGCTTTGGTCAGCACCACCTGGAACGTGACGGCGGAACGGTCCAGCAGCGTCAGGATCTCCTCGTCCACCGCCTTTGGTCCGTGGCGGGCATCGATCAGCACAAAGACCCGCCTGAGGCTGGGGCGGCCCGCCAGATAGGCCCGCAGCAGCGCCTGCCACCTTGCCACAACCGAGACCGGTGCCTTGGCAAAGCCATAGCCCGGCAGGTCCACCAGATAATGCCGCTCGCCCAGGGTGAAGAAATTGATCTCCTGGGTGCGGCCGGGTGTGTTGGAGGCCCGCGCCAGCGCCTTGCGGCCGGTAAGTGCGTTGATCAGGGTGGATTTGCCCACGTTGGAGCGTCCGGCGAAACAGACCTCGACCCGGTCGGCGGGGGGCAGCCCGTCCATGGCGACCACGCCCTTGAGAAAATCGCAGGGCCCGGCAAAGAGCAGGCGACCCGCCTCGCTCGCCTCGGCGTCCGGCTCGGGTGCGGGCTGGAACACAAGGCTCATGGCAGGCGCACCCCATCGCCGCGCGTGATCGGCCCGCCCGCGACGACCCGGGCATAGACGCCGAAGTCCCGGTGGCCAAAGCCCCGCTCCAGAGCGCCGAGAGTGTCGGCGTCGACCTGTCCGGTCTCCGGATTTGCCGAAGTGGCCGTACAGCGCGTGATCCGCTCCTCGATGCGCAGGCGGACGGGGCCGATCTCGATGTCCTTGCCCAGCCAGTCGAATTCGGCCCAGGGTTCGGTTCCCTCCAGCCACAGGTTGCCCCGAAAGCGGTGGATCGACAATCCCCGGCCCATCGTCGCCTCCAGTGCCCGCAGCGATCCGAGACAGAGCACCGAGACCGAGGGCCACGGGCTGTCGGTCAGAGATTGTCGCGCGCTGACCAGGCGCGCAGGTGCGGCCCTGCCCTCGGGGATGAGCGGTGCAAGCCATTCCGTCAGCGATGCGCCATCCTCCTCGGGGCGCAGGGTCAGCGTGCCCGCGCGCGGATGAGACAGCGTCACCCTCGGGCTGTCGCTCTCATCGTCCTGCAGCCGCGCGGTAATGGCCATGAGTTCCGGTGCCTTGGCGGCGCGGGCGAAATTGGAGCACGGGCTCCAGCCGCCATCAGGTGCCAGCGCCGCCGCTTCGTGGGCGACGGCCCAGCGCCGGTCATGAGGTACGGTCGCATCGGGGGAAAGACGGGCCGTGGCCAGCTCTTCGCGCCCCAGACCCTTGATCGGGTGGCGGAAGACATGGGCCAGCCGCGCCGTCATTTCCGTTTGCGACGCGAGCGGGTGCGCCGTTTCTGCGGACTTCCGCCAGAGGGCGGCGTCGTGTCGTCGGGCCCGTCGCCGCCATCCGGGCCTTCGGACCCGTCGCTTGCGTTGTCGCCCTTCGGCTCGGCCGCGTCGCGGTCGGTGTCGCCCTTGGGCGCGGTGGCATTTCTGTCGGCGGGCGCCGAAGCTGCCCCGGTCTTGGCCGCTCCACTGCGAGCCACCGCAGCCGCACCCGCCGCCGCCTGCCGCTTGCGGAAACCGGAGATGATGTTGCCGAACAGGTCGGGTTTGTGGCCGCTCAGGCGCATGATCGAGTATTGCTGCACAAAGGTGATGACGTTGTTCTCGATCCAGTAGAGCACCAGGCCGCTGGCAAAGCCCCCCAGCACGAACATGAACACCCAGGGAAGCCAGGCGAAGATCATGGCCTGTGTCGGGTCGGTGGGCGCCGGGTTCAGTTTCTGCTGCAGCCACATGGTGACCCCCAGCAGGATCGGCAGGATGCCGATGAAGATCAGCGACACGAAACTCGCCGGATCGGGCGCACCCCAGGGCAGCAGGCCGAAAAGATTGAAGATCGACGAGGGGTCGGGCGCTGAAAGATCCGCGATCCAGCCGATCCATGGGGCGTGGCGCAGTTCGATCGTGACGAAGATCACCTTGTACAGCGAGAAGAAGATCGGGATCTGCAGGAGGATCGGCAGACAGCCCGCAGCGGGATTGACCTTTTCCTTGCGGTAGAGCGCCATGATCTCTTGCTGGAGTTTCTGCCGGTCGTCGCCCGTGCGCTCCTTGATCTTCTCCATCTCGGGCTGGAGTTCCTTCATCTTCGCCATCGAGACATAGGATTTCCAGGCCAGCGGCAGCAGCAGTGCCTTGATCACCAGGGTCAGCCCGATGATCGCCCAGCCCATGTTGCCGATCAGCGCGTTCAACCAGTGCAGGACCGCAAAGATCGGCTTGGTCAGGAAGAAGAACCATCCCCAGTCGATGGAGTCCACGAAGCGGTCGATCCCGAGGTCATTCTCATAGGATCGGATCGTTGCCCATTCCTTGGCCCCGGCGAACACCATGGTGGAGACCGTCGCGGTTGCGCCGGGGGCGACCTCCTCCACGGCCTTGCGCACCTCTGCCTGATAGATCTCGCCGCCTTCGGTGAACTTGGCGACCGAGGAGAAGGGGGTGCCGGGTTGCGGGGCAAGGACGGTCATCCAGTAATGGTCGGTAAAGCCCACCCAGCCGTTGTTGGCGACATCGACGATTTCCACGCGGGCATTCTCGCGCGACGAGAAGCTCATGTCGCGCAGGCGGCGATAGCTGACCTCGTCGAGTGTGCCGTCCGACATGCGGACCAGCCCCTCGTGAAGGATGTAGAAACCCATCAGATCGTCGGGCAGGCCATGGCGCGCGACGATGCCATAGGGCGCCAGGCGCCGGGTGCTGCTGCCGGTGTTGGTCACGCTCTGGGTGACGGTGAAGACGAAATTCTCGTCGACCTCGACGATTCGCCGGAAGGTAAGGCCCGCAGGGCTGTCCCAGACCAGCGTCGCGGGGCGCCCCGGTGCAAGGGTCGCGTTGCCCTCGAGCCGCCACTCCGTCAGCGCTCCCGGGACATCCTCGAAGCCGAGATCGCCCGCAGGTGCCCAGCCGAACAGGGTGTAATAGGGCGAGGGGCCGCCAACGGGCGAGAGCAGGGTGACCAGCGGGCTCCCCGGGTCGATCGTCTCGCGGTAGTCGCGCAGCGACAGATCATCGAAACGCCCGCCCAGCAGCGAGAGCGAACCGGTCAGTCGCGGGGTGTCGATGACGATGCGCTCGGACCGGGCCAGGGCTGCGGCGCGGCTTTCGGCGGGGCCAAGGTCGAGCGCCGGCGGTATCGCGCCCGTGTCGTCAAGCCGGGTGGGGCTTGCGACCCCATCGACCGGGGCTGTTCCCGTGGCCACGGGCTCGGGCGGCGGCGGCAGCGGCTCTTCGGGAGGGAAGAGAACGAACCAGGCGAGGATGACCAGAAAGCTCAACGCCGTGGCGAGGATGAGGTTCTTGTTCTGATCCTGCATGAAGTCTCCGCCCCGCTGTCTGGGTGGTGCCCGGGTTTGCGCGGTTCAACAGATGTGCGCTCCAAAGGTCAAGGGGTTTCGCCTGCCCGGCGGGCGGCGTGCAGACGCACCCGTCGGGGCAAAGGGCCTGTTCCGGCAGGGCCGGATACCAGCACGCGATCGCAATGCCGGATCGCGGCACCGAACGGACGGGCGGCGTTGCGGGCGACAGGTCTGGAACCGGATGCACGCCCTTTCTCCGGGCGGGCGCGCACTGAACGCGGGCGGGCGGTGGTGCCGGTGCCTGCCCCGGGCGCGGGCGGTGCTGCGGGTGCCATCGGGCCAGGCGAGGGGAGTGCGACGCGATGGGGAGGCGGGTTCCAGCAGCGTTCGGGGGACGACTGCGTTCGTGCCCAATGCCCGAAGTCCCGATCCCCGAATTCCCCCGGCACGCCTTGCGGGTCAGCCCGCCTTTTGCCCCGGCATGCCCGGGAGCGGGGTGCTTGCCGGTCCCTCGGCCACGATGCCGGGCTGGCGCCGCAGCCAGTCCATGGTGTCGGCCAGCGGCATCGGGCGCGCCAGGGCATATCCCTGCGCATAGCGACAGCCGAGCCGGCGGAGCTCATCGGCCTCGTCCTCGGTCTCCACGCCTTCGGCCAGCGCCTCGAGGCCCAGCCCCTCTGCCATGCGTATGATCGCCCCGGCCAGGCGGCGCTGTTCGGCGTCGGTGTCGATATGGGTGATGAAGGAGCGATCGATCTTGAGCCTGTCCACCGTAAAGCGGCGGATATTGGAGATGGAGGCATGGCCAGTGCCGAAGTCATCCAGATCGACACGAAAGCCCAGCTTGGCCAGCGCGCGGATGTTGCAGGCGATCACGTCGTCATCGGCCTGGGTGAACACGGTCTCCAGCACCTCGATGGAGATGCGCGCGGGCGCGATGTCATAGCGCTCCACCGTCCACTTGATCTTCTCGACAAGGCGCGGGTCGCGCAACTCCTCGGTGGCGAAGTTGATGCCCACATTCGGCACATGCACACCGGCCTTGTCCCAGTCGCGCAGGGCGGCGGCGGAATGCTGCAGGATGATCTCGGTCAGCCGGGTGTTGCGACCGGCTGCCTCGATCGCCGGCAGGAACTGGGCCGGAGAGATCAGCCCGTGCTCCGGATGCTCCCATCGTGCGAGGGCCTCGAAACCTGCCAGCCGACCGGTATCCAGCGCCATCTGAGGCTGGAACCAGGGCCGGATCTGGCCATTCTCCAGGGCGGCCTCGATCTCGCCGACCAGCGCCTGCTGGCGCTCAACGTCCCGCTTCATCCGGGGCGAGAAGGAGCGCAGTGACCCGGGGCCCGAGAGCCGTGCGGAATCGCTGGCCGCCTCGGCCGCGGCCAGCAGTGCCTGGGCGTCGCGGCTGGGCGCGCGGTCGGACTGGCACAGCCCTATGGTGCAGGTCACATGGAGCGAGCCGCGCTCGAGCGAGAGAGGCTCTGACACGGCCTTTTGCATGCGGGCGGCGACGGCGATGAGCGCTTCGGTATCGGGCCTGCGGCTGGGGGCCAGCGCGATGACGAACGCATCGCCGTCGATCCTGGCGATCAGGTCCCGGTCGCGGGTGATGGCGCGCAATCTGTCGGCCGTGGCCCGCAGCACCATGTCGCCTGTCGAAAGCCCGTAGCGCTTGTTGATGCTGTCGAAGCGGTCGAGGTCGATGTAAAAGGCGGTCACGACCCTGTCGGATATGCGCGCCTGATCGAGCATGCGTGCGATTCGCACCAGCGCCTCGGACCGCGTGGCAAGGCCTGTCAGCGCATCACGCCCCCCTGCGGCCGTGGTCGAAGGCATATCAAGGGGGGCGACCGCAGGGGCGGGAATCGCCGCCGGCCGATCCGGCGCAAGCATGGCATGCAATGCCAGCGCAGCCGGAAAAAGCACCGAGGCCGCGAACAGGGCAAGCTCTTCCCCCAGCCACCAGGCCGCGATGAAGACAAGGGGGAAGATCGCCAGCAACCTGCGTTCGGCCCTGGGCGAGAGACCTGCGAGGGGCCGAGTGCCCACGCCCCTCGAATCGCCCGATTGATCGCGCATTGCGCCCTCCACCACTTGCCGCCGGACGCTCCGGCACCGCGACCCTAGCCGCAGGAATCCTGCGGGGCGGTTAATCGCGCAGCGGTTGAATCGGTGTGGCCGTCATTCCGAAGCGACGGTTCCCTGGTCGGCGCGCAGGAGAGCCGAGAAATCGAACAGCGACGGGTCGGGCAGATGCGAGGGGCGGGCGTTCATCAGGGCCCGGAACATCACCTGCCGACGACCCGGCGCGCGCTTTTCCCATTCATCCAGCATCGCCTTGACCTGTGCCCTCTGCAGACCCTCCTGGCTGCCGCACAGGTCGCAGGGAATGATGGGATAGGCCATTGCCCGGGCAAAGCGGGCGCAATCTTCCTCGGCCACCATGGCGAGCGGGCGCAGGACGAACAGATCGCCCTCCTCGTTCAGCAGTTTCGGCGGCATGGTCGCCAGCCGCCCGCCGTGAAAGAGGTTCATGAAGAAGGTCTCGAGGATGTCGTCGCGGTGATGGCCCAGCACCACCGCCGAGCATCCTTCCTCGCGGGCGATCCGGTAGAGATTGCCGCGTCGCAGCCGTGAGCACAGGGCGCAATATGTCCGCCCCGCAGGCACCTTTGATGTGACGATGGAATAGGTATCGCGGTATTCGATCCGGTGCGGGACGCCACGCGCCGACAGGAACTCGGGCAGGACGGTCGCCGGAAAGCCCGGCTGCCCCTGGTCCAGGTTGCAGGCAAGGATGTCCACCGGCAGCAGCCCGCGCCATTGCAGTTCGGTCAGCGCGGCCAGAAGGGTATAGCTGTCCTTGCCCCCGGAGAGGCACACAAGCCACCGCGTCCCGCGCTCGAGCATCGCGAAGGCCTCCAGTGCCTCGCGGGTCTGGCGCACGATCCGCTTGCGCAGCTTGCGGAACTCGGTCGTGTCCGGTGCTCCGCGAAAGAGCGGGTGAATCTCGCCAGCGTCGTCCAGATCATCCAGCATGCATGGCCCTCCGTGGCGTTGCCTTAGGCCTTGCGCTCTGCAATCGTCAACCTGCTGGAGGCACCATGACGCGGAACGCGGCGGAAGACCTGATGCCGGAAATCCGGGGGGGCGGTTTCTCAACCGCCTTCGCGCTGATGTTCTTTGCCTTCGGCATCGCGTCGGGCTTTCTGCTGGCGTTTTCCGGGCTCGGGTTTCTCGAGGACAGCGCGGGTGTGGTGGCGGGAATCTTTCTCGTGGCGCTCGTCATGGTGGCGTTGTCGGGAATGGGGCTGTTCCTGATGCGCAAGCCGATCCTCCGGCGGCTTTTCGGTTTTGCCGATGCCCAGCTGGAGATGTTCGCAGGCCCCCTGGCGGGCGTGGCGGAGGGGGCTGTCGCCCGCGACCCCGACCGGGCTACGCGGGCGGCGCGGGAACTGGTGCAGCTGACCCTTGCGCGCTACGCCTGGCTGGCCACGCGGCGCTGGATCAT
>JAFIEC010000448.1 GCA_020832725.1 Paracoccaceae bacterium
AAGCCTGCCGTCATCAAGCGCTCCTGGATTCTGGCTTTGAAGTAGGGTAGCGAGGTAGGCTTTTCCATTTTCATCAAAATATAAAAATGTAAGGGTTGGCGAAAGTATTCCGTTGACCATGATCGGGTTTTGCATTTCAAAGGAGGTCCCCATTTCGCCCCTATACCTTAGTCCAATTACCAAAGCATTTCGGTCTGTATCACGACCTGTGACCATGGTAAATGTAGCAAGTTTAAGTCCACCTGGAGCATCTATAAAAATGATGTCTGCGTCTGTACTTGCTTTAAATTCTTTTTGTACACCATTGAATTTAAATCTGTAAAAATAGCCAGGTCTCTCAGGGCCCCTGTCACAAGAGGCAAACAGACCAAACACGACAAGGAAGATTGATAACTTGATAAAGCGTTTCATAGTTGGTTAGGTTATTCTGTTGCCACGAACAGGAATGATGTACTAGTGGATAGTTTAATAAATCAACGCAAATAAAGTGAAAAACATTCTCAAGACAAAAAGCCTGGTATTAAAAAAGTTAAGCGCAGAACTCGATTTGGGATTCAAAATTCTGCGCCTCCTGACAATCTTACAACAAATGCTTATTGAAAATATTGTTTCAGACCCTCTATCCTTTTATCCAATGAAGCTGCGACAGCTTCATAGGCCTCCCTATTTGGTAAGGCTTCATGGACAGAGAAGTAGTACTTGATTTTAGGTTCTGTACCTGATGGTCGGGCTGAGATTTTACTGCCATCCGCTAAATAAAACTGGATCACATTGGATTTATCCATTTCCAATGCAGTTTCCGTTCCATTTACCAGATCATAAATCTTACTTTCTTTCACATCTACGACCTTCACCACTTTGATTCCATTCATTTCCGTGGGTCTATTGCTGCGAAAGCCGGACATCAATGCCTGAATCTGTTCTGCTCCGTCTTTGCCTTTCTTGGTGACTGAAATCAGAGCTTCTTTATAAAAGCCAAATTCCATATAGATTTCAGCCAACACATCTCTGATAGACTTGCCTTTTGTTTTATAATAGGCGACAATTTCGGAAACCATTGCACAGGCGGATACCCCGTCTTTGTCTCTCACGAAGTCTCCGACCAGGTAACCATAGCTTTCTTCACCTCCGCCGATGAATTGCTTTTTGCCTTCCAAATTCCGGATCACTTCTGCAATATTTTTAAAACCGGTGAGTACGGAATAGCAGGTTACGCCAAAGCCTTTGCAGATCTCATCGATCAGCTCAGTGGTCACTATGGTGTTGACCATGAATTCTTTGCCGGTCAGTCTGCCATATTCTCTCCACTTGTTCAAGAGGTAATACGTAAGCAAAGCCCCAGTCTGATTGCCATTAAGGAGTTCAAAACCTCCTTTTCCATCAGGAATGCATGCGGCATAGCGATCACCGTCCGGGTCGCAGGCCAATACCAATTCTGCATTGACTTTTTTGCCCAATTCAAGGGCCATGGTCAGTGCCTCAGCTTCTTCCGGATTGGGGTAGATTACCGTAGGGAAGGTGCCGTCCGGTTCAGCCTGTTCTTTGACGATATGGATGTTTTCAAAACCAAAGACTTTTAGGGCCGCGGGTACCATTTTGCCCGAAGCACCGTGAATGGGGGAGAAAACTATAGGCATGTCCTTCTGAAGCATGATTTCATTGGGTGACAAACTTAATTTTTTAACCTCATTGAGATAAATCAGGTCGAAGTCTTCTTCAATATATTCGATGAGGGCATCATTTTTATCCCATTTCACGTCATCCATAGAGGTGATTTTCTGGACCTCATTGATGATGTTTTTATCATGTGGTGCTACCACCTGTCCGCCATCATCCCAGTAAGCCTTGTATCCGTTGTATTCTTTGGGGTTGTGGGAAGCTGTTACCATAACACCGCTTTTACATCCAAAATACCGGATGGCAAAAGAGAGCATGGGGGTAGGACGTAATTCTCTGAAATACTTGACTTTAATGCCATTGGCCGTTAATACATTGGCCGTGGTATCTGCAAATAGGGTATTGTTGATCCTGCAATCATGGGTAATGGCTACCTTGATTTCTTCATTGGGGAAACATTCCAAAAGGTAATTGGCCAAGCCCTGTGTAGCCATGCCAACTGTGTAGACATTCATTCGGTTGGAGCCTACACCCATAACTCCCCTCAGACCACCTGTTCCGAATTCCAAGTCCCTGTAAAAGGAATCTATCAGTTCAGTTTTGTCAGGCGCATCAAGCAAAGCCTGTATTTCATTTTTACTTTTTTCGTCAATGTTACTGTTCAGCCAGCTTTGTGCTTTGGCTACAATGGTTGGATCTATTGTCGTCATTTGGGAAAAATTATATTTTGAATTTACAATTTATAAAATTCGTCAAAATTTGCCTAAGCATAATTGACAATTACTTGGAATAATTGTTTATCCGAGCTTAAGATACATTTTCCCCATCAGGGAATTTCTTGGGCCTTTTCCACCATTTACAAATAGGAATAATCGTCATACTGAGTTTTTAAAAATTTAGGAAAACCTACAGAAAAGGGAATAACAGCTATTGAAACGTCATGCTGAGCGAAGCCTGCCTGTTCGTCAGACAGGCCTGCGGAGTCGAAGCATTTTCTCTACTTTAGGAGACCCTTCCTTCGTCAGGGTGACGATACCTCCTTTCTGTCAATGGTAGCGAAGCCTGCCTGTTCGTCAGACAGGCCTGCGGAGTCGAAGCATCTTTTTTACTTTAGGAGACCCCCCGAAAGGATCGGGGCAGGCCTTCGCTTCACTCAGGGTAACGCTCCCCGCAAATCTGTTATTGGTAGTGAAGCGAAAGCCTG
>JAFIEC010000168.1 GCA_020832725.1 Paracoccaceae bacterium
CAGGCTCTCGCGGCTGGGCGCGGCGTTCGTCTATGCCCCCGGAGAGGAATGCGAAGGCCTTCAGCGGTTCCGCTATTGCCTGTTCGACCGTGGTCGTTGCTCGGAGGCGACGGTGACAATCCGTGTCTACCCGCCCGCTACGGGATGAGTCTTCACTGACAGCTGCCGCCCAGAGCCCCTTGCGTCCTGCCCTCGATGCAGCGAGTCTCGCCGCCGCACCCATCAGGCCGGAGCCAGCGCTTGCCATCTGCCCCCCCCGTTCTCCCGGCTCTGCGCCGCCTTGGCGCGATGCTGCTGGTGTGGCTCTTGCTTGTGCCACCGCTTGCCGCGCAGGACATCACCCTGACCACCCGCGACGGCGCAATCACGGTCTCGGGGATCCTGCTGTCCTACGATGGCGAGGTCTACCGCCTGCGTACCGATTTCGGGGACATCACCGTCGATGGCCAGTCAGTCAGTTGCGACGGGCCTGCCTGCCCCAGCCTGCAGGATTTCGTGGCAGAGGTCGTCTTCTCGGGCTCGCTCAGCATCAGCGAAAAGCTGATGCCCGCTCTCTTCGCCGAATTCGCCCGTGCCCGGGGGCTGCGGATGCGCAGCGAGCCCGGGCCGCAGCCGGGCATGCGCGATTACGTGCTGGCACCCGAACAGGGCGGCCCGGTTGCGCTTCTCACCCTGAAGGGCGAGACGAGCGCGGAGGGTTTCGATGACCTGATCTCGGGCGCGGCGGATATCGCCATGACCCTGCGTACGCCGCGCCCCGAAGAGGCTGCGGCCGCTTTCGAGGCAGGTATCGGCGGGATCGGGGGCGCGCGGCAGCGCATGATCCTGGGCCTCGATGCCCTTGTGCTGATCGTTGCCCCCGACAACCCGATCCGCACCCTCACGCTTGAACAGGCCCGCGCCGCGCTCGCCGGCGAGATCATCAACTGGACAGAGCTTGGCGGTCCGGATGCGCAGATCCGGCTTCTGCTGCCCCCGCTCGAATCGGCGATCACGGACGAGCTGCAGCTCCGTCTGCTCGAGCCGGGGGGCGTCAGCCTGAGTGATACGGTGCGGCGCGTGCCCACCACCGGCGTTCTGGATGCGATGGTGGCCCGCGACCCCTTTGCATTGGGGGTGACAACACTGGGCGCCGTCGGAGCCGCGCGGGCGCTGGGGCTTGGGGGCGCTTGCGGGATGGCGGTCTGGCCCGACGCACAAGCGATCCGGACAGAAGCCTATCCGCTGACGACGCGGCTCTACCTGCACCTGCCGCAGCGAAGGTTGCCGGTCATGGCGCGCGAGTTTCTTGTCTTCGCCGGCACCGATACCGCGCAGGCGGCGCTGGGCCGGTTGGGTTTTGTCGGACAGAACATCACGCGCCAGCCTTTCTCGGCACAGGGGCTGCGGCTGGCGGATGCCATCGCGCGGGCGCCCGAGGGTGTGCTCCTCGAGGATCTGAGCGAGATGGTCGCCGAGTTGCGCGATGCCGAAATGCTCTCGGCCGTGTTCCGCTTCGAGACAGGCTCCACGCGGATGGATGCGCGGGCGCTGGCCAACCTCGCACTGGTGGCCGCGCGACTGGAGGCAGGCGAGTTCGATGGGCGCGAGCTGATCATCGCGGGGTTCAGCGATGCATCAGGCGGGCTGGAGGCCAACCGGCGTGTGTCCCGGCAGCGGGCGAACACGGTGCGCGACGGGCTGCGGCGGGCCGCCACCCGCGCCGACCTGTCACGGGTGAACCTGCGCACGATCGGGTTTGGCCCGCTGTCGCCCGTTGCCTGCGAGGACAGCCCCGAGGGACAGGCCATCAACCGCCGGGTGGAAATATGGCTGCGCTGATAACGGGCTAGAGCAGCCCCTCGGAGCGAAAACTCACCTCGCGGGACTGGCCGATCACGAGGTGATCGTGGATCGTGATGCCCAGGGCCTGGGCGGCATCGCGGATCGCATCGGTCATCGAGATATCGGCAGCACTTGGGGTCGGATCGCCCGAGGGATGATTGTGCACGAGGATCAGGGCCGAGGCGTTCAGCTCCAGCGCGCGGCGCACGACCTCGCGGGGATAGACCGGAACATGATCGACCGTACCGCTTGCCTGTTCCTCATCGGCGATCAGCACATTCTTTCGGTCAAGGAACAGGATCCGGAACTGCTCGGTCTCGCGATGGGCCATGGCCGTGTGGCAATAGTCGAGCAGCGCCTGCCACGACGAGATGACCGGACGGTCCATCACCCGCGCACGCGCCATCCTCTGGGCGGCGGCGGCGACGATCTTCAACTCCTGCACGACCGTATCGCCCACCCCCTGAACCCGGGCCAGAGCCGATGGCGGGGCGGCCAGCACGCGGTTGAAATCTCCGAAAGTTGCGATCAGCCGCTTGGCCAGCGGCTTGACGTCGCGGCGCGGAATCGCGCGGAACAGCACCAGCTCAAGCATCTCGTAGTCGGGCATGGCGGCCCCGCCCCCGGCCATGAAGCGCGCGCGCAACCTCTGGCGGTGAGCGGCATGGTCGGGCGCAGGGGCGGGCGCGCGCGGGTCCGGTGAGGCGCCGGACTCGGCGGACAGGAGCAGCCCGGGCAACGGGGCCTCGGCAAGATGCCGGGGCGTGGTTGCGGGCGGGCCGGTGTGACCGGGAGCGGGGCGAGAGGAGACCGACATCCTCGCAGCTTCGGCCCTGCGGGTTAACGCGGCGTTAAGGCTACCCGACCGGTGCTGTCCCGCGCCGGGGGCGGGTGGGCAATTCCTGCCTCAGCGGCGGATGCTGGCGGTGACGTAGTTCACGCTGAGATCACGGGCCGAAAGCGACCATGACCACGACAGAGGATTGAAGACAAACCCCTTGCGGTCCACCGGATCGAGCCCTGCCTCGCGCAGAAGGGCGAAAAGCTCGTCAGGCGTGATGAACTTGCGCCATTCATGCGTGCCCCTGGGCAGCCAGCGCATGACATATTCCGCCCCGACGATGGCCATGGCAAAGCTCTTGGGATTGCGGTTGATCGTGGAGCAGACCATCAGCCCGCCGGGGCGCAGCAAGTCGTGGCAGGCGCGGAGATAGGCCAGCGGATCGGCGACATGCTCCACCACTTCCATGTTGAGCAAGCCGTCGAAAACCTCTCCGGCCTCTGCCAGTGCCTCGGCAGTGGTGTGGCGATAGTCGATCTTCAGGCCCGATTGCTCGGCATGCAACCTTGCGACGGGAATGTTGCGCTCGGCCGCATCGGCACCGACAACCTCTGCCCCCAGCCGGGCCATGGGCTCGGACAGAAGCCCGCCGCCGCAGCCGATATCCAGCAACCGCAGCCCCTCGAAGGGGCGGGGCGACGACAGATCGCGGTCGAACTCAGCCGCGATCTGCGCGGTGATGTAGTCCAGCCGGCAGGGGTTGAGCATGTGCAGAGGCTTGAACTTGCCCTGGGTATCCCACCATTCGGCGGCCATGGCCTCGAACTTTGCCACCTCTGCGGCATCGACGGTGTTGGCGGGGGCGGGCCTTGCCCGGGTCTCGGTTTGCATTGCACTCTCCGGATCAACCTGCAAATAATCATCTCTCACCCGAATTGATATAGAGCCGAGATGCAGAAATCCGCAGGCCAAATCCGCGCAGCGGACCATCTGTATCCGCCCATCGATCCCTTCGACCAGCGCCTGATCGATATGGGCGATGGTCACGCGATCTATGTCGAGCAATGCGGCGCGCCCGATGGCATACCCGTCGTGGTGCTGCATGGCGGCCCCGGGGGAGGGTGCAGCCCCGGCATGCGGCGCTATTTCGATCCAGGCGCCTATCGTGTGGTTCTCTTTGATCAGCGCGGCTGCGGACGCTCCCGCCCCCATGCCAGTGTCGAGAACAATACCACCTGGCACCTCGTGGCCGATATCGAGCGGATCCGGCGAATCCTCGGGATCGAACGCTGGACGGTCTTCGGAGGGTCGTGGGGGGCAACGCTGGCGCTGATCTATGCCCAGACCCACCCCGACAGGGTGGCATATCTGGCGCTGCGCGGGGTTTTCCTGATGACCGGGTCGGAACTGAGCTGGTTCTACGGTGGGGGTGCGGCGCTGTTCTGGCCCCGGGAGTGGGAGGCATTTGTCGGGCTCTTGCCCGAAGAAGAGCGTGGTGACGTGATCGCGGCCTACAACCGCCGTCTGTTCGCCCCTGACATGGAAACCCAGGTCCGTTATGCGCGCGCCTGGGTGATGTGGGAAAACGCGCTTGCCAGCATGGCAAGCGAGAGGGGCAGCGGCGAATGCCCGCCCGACTATGCCCGCGCCTTTGCCCGGCTGGAGAACCATTATTTCGCCAATGCGGGCTTTCTGGAGCGTGACGGTCACATCCTCGACCGGATGGACCAGATCGCCCATATTCCCGGGGTCATCGTGCAGGGCCGCTATGACATGATATGCCCGCCCGCCTCGGCGGAGCGTCTGTCGCAGCGCTGGCCCTCGGGGCGGCTGACGATGGTGCCGGATGCCGGCCACGCCCTGTCCGAGCCGGGCATCAGCCGCGAGCTCGTGAAGGCGATGGAGAGGGTGAAGGCGCGGCGGGGAGAGCTTCTGGTCTGACCCCCTGCCGCGGACCTCAGAGGCTGCGCTCGATTTCCTCGCGCTCGAAGATCTCGATGACGTCGCCCTCGCGGATGTCCTCGTAATGCTCGAAGGCCATGCCGCATTCCTGACCGGACTGCACTTCCTTGACCTCGTCCTTGAAGCGCTTGAGCGTCTTGAGCGTGCCTTCGTGGATGACCACGTTGTCGCGCAGAAGGCGCACACCTGCCGACCGGCGGGCAACGCCCTCGGTCACGAGGCAACCGGCGACCTTGCCGACACCCGAAACCTTGAACACCTGGCGAATCTGGGCATAGCCGATGAAGTTCTCGCGCACCTCTGCCGACAGAAGGCCCGATGCCGCAGCTTTCACGTCATCCACCAGATCGTAGATGACGGAGTAATAGCGGATCTCGACACTCTTCTGGTTCGCGGCGGCACGGGCAGGCGCATTGGCCCGCACGTTGAAGCCGATCACCGGCGCGCCCGAAGCCTCGGCAAGGCCGATATCGCTTTCGGTGATGGCGCCGACGCCCGAGTGAAGCACGCGGACGCGCACCTCGTCATTGCCGATCTTCTCCATCGCCTGGACAATGGCTTCGGCCGAACCCTGAACGTCCGCCTTCACGACGATGGGCAACTCCGCCACCTTCTCGTCGGCCTTGGCCTTGGCGAGAAGCTGCTCCAGCGTGGTCGCTGCACCGGCAGCTGCACGTTTGTCCCGGGCCGCCTGCTGCCGATACTCGGCGATCTCACGGGCCTGAGCCTCCGTTTCCACGACATTGAGCACCACCGCCGCCGCCGTCCGCACCGCTCCCAAACGCCCCCAGCCCATCCTCGAGGCCTTCGCCGACCGCGGCCGCGAGCCGGCCCGCCACGGCGTCGCCCCGGGCACGGTCATGCTCAACGGCGCGTCC
>JAFIEC010000182.1 GCA_020832725.1 Paracoccaceae bacterium
GAGGCGCGCCACAGAAGCAGACGCGACAGGTAGCGGCGCAGACCGGGCAGCCCCCCATACCAGAGCACAAGCAGAATTGCCGATATCGCGGGTGCCCAGACTGCAAGAATGAACAGCGGATGCGTGGGACCCATCGGCCCAAGGGCGGCCTCGACCGCGTCCTGAAAAACAAACACCAGCACCATGCCACCCCAGCCGATGGCAAAAGTCAGGAAAAAGAACAGGAAAACAGAGCCGACCGGCGGCTCCGATACAGTATCCTTCATAGGTCAACTCCTGTTGCCCACACCGCAAATCCGAATGCAGGTTGCCACGCCCGCCCCGAGGGTGGCGCAGACTGGCGGTTGGCACATCCCCGAAGTGGCGACGGCTTTGGCGCGGGGAATGATAACCTCTGTTCGATCGCGTGCGCCATGACGCAGATCAAACCCATGTGCGACTTCGGCCTGCCGCGCAATTCAAGGGCACAACCTTCGCGGTGCCCTCTGAATTGTCCGTTTGAATAGGGGAGCGGCATCAACCAATTCAAGAACCCTATGTTGAAGGTCTGCTGAAGGCTTCGAAGTTGTTTTGCGCCCTAAGTTGCGCCAGCATCCGTAGCATCGCCCCAGAAAATGCTGCAGCAAGCACGGACGACCGCTTCGGTGAACGCTGTTGAATGGTCCATCCGACCGCAAAGAGCCGACTTTACTCGGCTAGATCATCCAAGGTCACGCCGAGCGCTTCGGACAACGCGCGCAGGGTCGCGATAGAGCCCTGCTTACGGCCGGTTTCGATCTCGGCCACGGTCACGCGATTCACGCCCGCCTTTTCGGCCAAGGCGGCTTGCGTCATCCCGCGCAGGTCCCGGTAGACGCGCAAAGCGCTTTCGCCGTTTAGCATCCGGTTCACGTAATCCGCGGGGATCAGTTCATCCTCGCCCGCCGCAAGTGCGGCCTTGGCGCGGTCATAGGTCTGGAGATCGGCCAGATCTTCGGCCGCGGCCCGCAAGCGATCATATTCTTCGCGCGGGATTGTCACCATCTCGTTCATGTCATGTCCTTTCAGTCATAGATGCCGCCCCGAGGACCGATGTCCAGCACGGCCAGGACGTTGCCCTTATCGTCCATTATCACCCGCCAATCCCCGACACGCAGCCGAATCCCCTCTCGACCTTTGAGGGATTTCACGTTGTTGGCCTGCGAGGCTGGGTCTGTCGCATACGCCTCGATCTTGGCACGGATCAGCGTGGCCGTGTTCGCAGGCATCCGCCGCAACGCCCGAATAGCGGCTTTCGTATAGCTGATCTGCTTCATGTTGTAGCTTTAGGCGACACGCGGTGCAAAGTCAAGAAAATGTCGCTTTCGGCGACATGCCTGGCCGACCTTAACCGGCCAGGCACGGCTTACAAGTCGATCCCCTCCGACAAGGACAAGGCATCATCCAGATCAACGCCGAGATAACGCACAGTGCTGTCCATCTTCGTGTGGCCGAGAAGCAGTTGGACAGCGCGCAGGTTGCCGGTCTTCTTGTAAATCTGGGCAACCTTGGTGCGCCGCATCGAATGGGTGCCGTAGGCGCTTGGTTCCAACCCGATCGAGAGCACCCAGTCGCGCATGATCCGCGCATATTGCCGCGTCGACAGGTGCGGGCTTGCGTGCAGACGGCTGGGCAAGAGATATTCGCAACCGATCATTTCAGGATCCTTGATCCATCGCTCCAGGGACACGCGCGTTGTGTCGGTGATCTCGAACCGGACAGGCTTGCGCGTCTTGCTCTGCGTGACCGAAGCACGTTCTTTGACACGGCCTGCGGCGAAAACATCGTTCACCCTCAGGCAGACCAGATCGCAACCCCGGAGCTTGCAATCGATGGCCATGTTGAACAGCGCAAGATCGCGCCTGTTGCCTGCCATTTCCAGACGGACACGGATGGACCAGACATGCTTGGGCAGAAGCGGGCGCTTCTGGCCGACAATGCGCCCCTTGTTCCAAGGCGCGCGTGTGGGACGAAGGGCGGGTAAGGTTTCGATGGACATGACTTCCCTCCTGTCCTCCAAACCCGCCACGTCTTCGGCCATTCCGACAGGACAGCCTAACACTCACCGCCGTTCAAGATCTGATAAATCGCATCGGGCGGGAAGCGGACCGATGCAGGCGCGGCAGCCGCTCGCGGACTGCGGGACGAGGCGGCCGTTTCGTGCTATCCATGAGGGTGCGCAACCCGACACCGTCGTCAGCACACTCCACGGCGCCGCACGCGCAGAACTCACGGGCCGCATCCGCGGAAAGGACTCGGAGACACGAAGGCTGAAAACGCAGGTCTTTCAGATCGCCGAGATCCACGTTCCGGTGAAACGCGCCAAGACGCTCGACATGGACAAGGTCGGCCAGATCGCCGAGAGCATTCTGGAGGACGGCCAGACGGTCCCGATCCAGGTCCGCGCCGACGGCGACCAGTTCGTTCTGGTCGAGGGCCTGCATCGGCTCGAGGCTATGAAGGCGCTCGGCGAGTCGACGATTAACGGCTACCTCGTGCGGGCACGCCAGCACTGACGATCGCACTGGGCCGGGCTGCAGAACCAGCGAGGCGATGCAGCCTCAGCCGCCAGCCGCGCCGACCGCCGCTGTGCGGGACCTTGCGGGGGCTTGCATCGCCCACTCGAATACCCTTCGTCGTTTGAGCATCACCGACCTGGAGGGCGGCAAGCGGGCGATGCGCTCGGTCTTCTGCACTGCGAGGTCGAGGGTGGGGTAGGCTTTGGTCTGCCAGCGTCTGGCGGCGAAGTCCTGCTTCCGCGTGGCGCGCAGCTTGCGCCCGATCAGGCCTTCGGCACTATGGCTGTCGTATTGGCGTTCCTCCCGCCGCAACGAGGTGCAGCGCAGGAAGCGGCGCTCCGTCTCCTCGGCATGGCTGGGGGTATTGCAGGTCCAGGCCGTCCTGCGCCGCCTGCGTCTCCTCCTCGCGCCGGCGCAGGAGTTCCTGCAGCAGGTCCGCCACAGCGGCGGCCGTGGATGCGACGGATCCTGGTGTCGATGTAGCCGCACAGGTCGCGCCGGGTCAGGCGCTGGTTGAGCAGGATCTCGAACCGTTCCGCCGCGGGTTGGGGAAGGCGGTTCGCAAAGCCCGGCGAAGACAAGTGCCGTCACGGTCCGAGCATCCAGGTCCCCTCCGGATGGAAGGCGTGAAACGCAAAGGCGAAGGGGATGTCATGGGGCAGGTCGCGCCCGGCCTCGTCGCGCACGCGGACGGTGCCGACGTCGCGGCCCTCGGCAATGGCGGGGCTGTCGAGCGCCGAGGCCTGGCCGGGCGTCCAGCTCAGCACCACGCCGGCCTCGCGGATCTCGCCCTCGGCGCGCAGGCGGGCGAAGGTCCAGGCGCGGTCCTCCACCCGCACGACGCGGGCGAGCGGGTTGATGCCGTGGGGCGGGTTCTCGCCGCGATAGAGGAACGGGCGGGGGGCGCTGTCGTAGCCGACATAGGGGTTCTGGCCATAGGCGCGGCGCCAGTCCGGCTGGTCCATCACCAGGCCATCCGGGTTGCGGGCGCGGAACTCGGCCCAGCTTTCCATCCAGGCGGGCAGCGGAGTGAGGCGGGTGCCGGCGTGCTGACCTACCACGCCTTCGCCCACCGCCTGCTGCCACCAGCTCTCGGTCTCGCGGTCGTACATGATCATGTCCGAGTGGCGCAGCAGGCCCGAGACGCCGAAGCTGTGGGGCGTGCCGTCCACGCGGGCGTCGAACACCATGGCTGAGTTGCACAGGGGGCAATAGGTGACGGCAACGGGCAGCCCCCCCACCACGTCGTTCACGATCTCGTGCCACATCAGATAGCGGACCGGATAGGCGCGGGCGGCCTCGCCGTCGTGTTCATAGGCGAGCACCGGCTCGCGGTCATGCAGCCGGGTTTCCTCGGCTGCGGGCAGGAAGGCCGGCTCCCAGATCGCCGGAATGCCGTCCTTGGGCGGGCCTCCCGGGATGATCTCGTCGAAGTCGACCGTGGTGCGGGTGAAATCGGTCATCGGCCAGTCGCGGGCCCATTGCGCGGGGTCCGCGGCGGCGGTGCCGGCGAAGAGCGTCAGGGCGAGAGCTGGGAACAGGCGCATGGCAGGGCTCCTTCAGTCCGGAACGAGCGGGGTGTCGAACCGCCCCGCGGCGGTCCGGCAGCGGGCGGGGTCGGGCGGATGCAGCGGCGTGGGGGTGAAGCACAGCGGCGCCTCGAAACGACCGGCGATGCGGGGGGCGGGGCCGGAAAGGTCGAACAGCTCCACCGACACCGCCCCGCCGGGCAGCTCCGGCGGCGAGACCCAGTAGTCGCGCCAGCCGTCGGGGCGAAAGCTGATGCGGGCGGCGTAGGGGGCATCGCCGGCGCGGGCGCCCGGGAGCAGCGACATCTCCAGCACCAGCCGCGCCGGCCCGTCGCTGCCTTCGATGCTGACCGCCTGGAGGGTGGCGAAGCGGGAAAAGCCGGTGCGTGCGCCCTCCATCTCCGGCACGAAGCGGTGCAGCGCGCCGTCGAATGTAAGGCTCAGCACCGCCTCGGCCGATGCGGCCCCGGGCAAGGCGACAAGCGCCGCGGCGAAGGCTGCACGCCTCATGGCACCGCCGTGCTGTTCCGGTCCCCCCGGTCGAGGCCCAACAGATGGTCCAGCGACAGCCGGCCCGGGCCGTATGCCAGCACCACCAGCAACGCCACCGCCCAGAGGCCATGCGTCACCCAGGCGCCGGGAAAGACGAAGATCTGGATCACGGCGGTCATGACCAGCAGCCCCAGCGCAGAGAGGCGCGACATCAGGCCAAGGACCAGCAGCACCGGCAGGAGGTGCTCGGCGATGGTGGCGAGCACAGCGGCGGGGGCGGGCGGGATCAGCGGCAGGGCATAGACATGCTCGAACAGAAAGAACGTGGAGTCCTTGATGGTGAAGCCCTCGACCTTGGTGCGGGCAGACTGCCAGAAGACAACGGCCGGGAACACCCGTGCGGCCAGCGCGATCAAGTCCTGCGGCACCCACCCGCCGAAGGCGTTCAGGCGTTGGAGGACCTGCCGCGCGCGGGCGGTGGTGCCCTGGGGCGGGGCGGTGCCGGTGACGGGGTTCATGGCGTTTCTCCTGTCGGGGGGGCGGCGATCAGCCCGTGGCGCAGCAGCAGCGTCAGGGCGGCGGTGGGATCGGCGTCTGCGGCGGCCCGGCCGAGGGGCTCGCCCGCAGCCAGCGCGGCGAGGATTGCGTGGCTGCCGCGATCGACCGGCACCACCACGACGGTGAAGTCGGGCTGCCGGCCGATAAGGGCGTGTTCGGGCCCCGGCGGCAGCGGCCCACGGACGGCGCCCGGCTGGTGGGCCTGCCAGATCGACACTGCCGGGTGGGCCGAGCGGTAGAGCGCGACCGAGGGATGAAGGCGGAGCTGCAGCGCCTCGGGATCCGGCGCGGCGAGCAGATCGGCGGGCGCCGGTGCGGCGTCGGCGGCGTGGACCGCGACCCCGCGCGCCCATTCCAGGCGGGCGACGCAGCCCAGCCAAGGCAGATGCGCCACAGGGGGAAAGCGCGCGAGGAACCCGGGGAAGGCCCCGCCCCAGTCCTGCAGGACGGGGCAGGCGGGCGGCGCCGTAGCGATGAAGACGCCGGCCATGGCGGTGAAGAATTCTGACCCCACCAGCGCCTCGACGACCGGAAAGCGCGCGGCCAGCGCCCGGGACAGGCTGTTGCGAACGTTGTTGCGGTAGACGGCGAAGCGGCGGGCCACCTCGTCGTGCGCCGGTGCGGTCAGCCCCTCGGGCGGCTCGGGGCGCCACAGCGCGGCGTGGAAGGCGGCCTCGGTGGAGGCGTGGTCGGGCTCAGGCGGCATCGGCGTGGCTCCGGGCTTGCAGCGCGTCCGGGCCGTTCAGGATCGCGCGGGCACGCGCCGCTTCGGCCAGCAGCACCGGAAAAGGCGGTACGTCGGTGTCCCACTCGATCAGGGTGGGCAGAGGGCCGGTGCGGGCCAGCACCTCGGCATAGAGTGCCCAGACCGGATCGGCCACCTCCCGCCCGTGGCTGTCGATCAGCAGGGGCCCCGAGGGCAGCTCCTCGCTGTCGTGGCCGGCCAGATGGATCTCGCCCACCGCCGCCAGCGGGAAGGCCGCGAGATAGGCGCGCGCATCGAAGCGGTGGTTGGTGGCCGAGACGAAGACGTTGTTGACGTCGAGCAGCAGGCCGCAACCGGTGCGGCGGACCACCTCGGCCAGGAAATCGGTCTCGGCCCAGGTGGAGGCCGCGAAGGTCACATAGGTCGCCGGGTTCTCCAGCAGCATCCGGATTCCCAACGCCTCCTGCACCGCGTCCACATGGGCGCAGACGGTCGCAAGCGTCTCGGCGGTGTAGGGGAGCGGCAGCAGGTCGTTCAGCCAGGCGGCACCGTGGCTCGACCAGGCCAGATGCTCGGAGAAGCTTTCGGGACTGTGGCGGGCGATCAGGCGGCGCAGCCGGGCGAGGTGGTCGCGGTCGAGCCCGCCCGCACCGCCGATCGACAGCCCGACCCCGTGGATCGACAGCGCGTGATCCGCATGCATCCGCTCGAGCATCGCATGGGGGGCGCCGCCCTCGCCCATGTAGTTCTCGGCATGGACCTCGTAGAAGCCCACCGCGCCGGGCGCGGCGGCGATGTCGCGGAAATGCTCGGGCTTGAAGCCGAGGCCGGGGGTGGCGGGAAGCGCGGGCATGGCAGGCTCCTTGGAAAGGGTCGGGGCGGGCCGGTCGCCCGCCCCGGAGCTGCGATCAGGCGGGCGGCAGGTCGCGGTCGAGCTCGTCCAGCGAGCCCATGCGGGGCGTGCCGTCGGTCATCGCGGGCAGCTCGATATCCGCGCAGGTGCCGGCCGGCACCAGCGTCCAGGCGTTGCCCTGGTAATCCACCGTCGAGGTGCCCGAGCAGGTCGTGCCCGGCCCGGCGGCGCAGTCGTTCTGCCCGGCGAGGGAAATGCCGAAGCATTTCTCCATCGTCGCCTGCTGGGCCTGGGCGTGCCCGCCGGCGAGCGACAGGGCGGCGGCCACCGAGGCGGCAAGCGGCAGGGCGGCGGCCACCGAGGCGGCAAGCGGCAGGGCGAAGGGTTTCGTGGTCATGGTTCCGGTCTCCTGTTGGCAGGCCGCATGCTTGCGGTCCCGACAGGCTGGTCGGCGCGGCAGGCACCAAAGTTACCGGCCTCACGGTGACGTGATGCCGGAGCGCTGTTGCGCGGATGCGAGACTGCGGCGTAACGTTCCGACGCCGTGCAGCGAAGGGAAGGACAGGACCCTGACACGCGACCGCCCATGGGAGGAGTTGATGCGCGCGGCCAACAGCGGCGATGCCGCAGCCTATCGCCAGCTCCTGCAGGCCATCACGCCGGTGCTGCGCGGCGTCGTGCGCGCCCGCGGTCGTGCACTGGGGCCGGAGGGCTGCGAGGACGTGCTCCAGGAGGTGCTGCTGGCGATCCACCTGAAGCGCCAGACCTGGCGCGAGGACGCACCGCTGCGCCCCTGGCTCTATGCCATCGCCCGGCACAAGACGGCCGATGCCTTCCGCGCCCGCGGCCACCGCATCGACCTGCCGATCGAGGATTTCACCGACGCGTTGCCCGCAGCGGAGGGGCCGGACCCGATGCAGGCCAGCGACATCGAGAAGGTGCTGGCGCGGCTGGAGCCCCGCGCCGCCGACATCGTCCGCGGCTTCGGGATGCGCGGCGAGACGGTTGCCGAAACCGCGCAGCGCCTCCAGATGACCGAGGTCACCGTGCGCGTCGCACTGCACCGGGCGCTCAAAGCCATCGCCCGGCTGCGGGAAAGGATGATTGAATGAAGACCGACGACCTCATCGCCGCACTTGCCGCCGACACCCACCCGGGCCCGACCGTCGGACAGCGGCTCTCGCGGGCTTTGCCGGGCGCGATGATCCTCGCCGCGGTCGCTTTTGCGCTTTTCTGGGGCGTCCGGCCTGACATCGCCGCAGCGATGACCTCGCCTGCCGCCCTGAAACCCCTCGTGCCCCTTGCGCTCTCCGGCCTCGCCGGGGCGCTGGCACTGACCCTGTCGCGGCCCGAGGCGCGGGGCGGCGGGCCCGCCATTGCCCTTTGGGTCCTCGCCGCGCTGCTGGCCGCAGCCTTTGGCGCAGCCCTCGCCGGGGGCGGCCTGTCCGGGCTGGTTGGGGCGCTGGCCAACCCCAGCCTGGTAACATGCCTCACCAGCATCCCCGCGCTGGCCCTGCCGCTCCTTGCCGCCGCGCTCTGGGGCCTGTCCGCCGGCGCCCCGCGCCGCCCGGCACTTGCCGGCGCGCTCGGCGGCCTCGCCGCCGGCAGCCTCGCCGCGGCACTCTACGCACTCTTCTGCGACCAGGACGCAGCCCTCTTCGTCCTGCCCGCCTACGCGACCGCAATCCTCATCGTCGCGCTGGCTGGCTCACTCCTTGGCGCCCGAACACTCGCATGGTGACCGCCGCCGGAAATGCCGAGGGGTTGAGCGGTCACAATCCCCGACCGGGCACGTCCCTTCCCGATAGACGAGGGCCCGAGCCTAGGTCGCCGCGCACATACTGCACTGCAGCGTGGCAAGCGGGTTCAACGTCCGCTTCCGGCCGACCACGTTGCTGCACCTGCGAAGTGGCCCTCTATGCTGCGGCGTGCATGAATGCCGCTGATGGGGCTCACTTCTGCCTTGCGGCGTTGCAGCATGGCAAATGCCGCCCGTTCGGCAAAAGTGTGGCGCATCCAATCACTCACTGCTCCAGTCGGCTGACCGCTCGATTAGAAGATGTCAACCTTCCTTTCTTCTCTCCACCTTTGCCACCGCTGCCTTTGCGCCTCCGCGATCCTTGCCTTGCCAGCCGCTGTCTTTGGCCTTGTAGATAACCCACCATGGAATTTGCACCGCTGCTTACCCGGGATGACCTTGTTCTTGCAGTGAGAGCCTGACCTAGTGCGCGCATCGCACTTTGGGCGGTCCCGAGGGGGTAGGGCACGCCCATCGTCATCCAGTCCTTTTTCCCGCATGCGGGCACAGACAACGCCGGTGCAGTCATCGCAGACCTTTCGGAAATCAGGGTGGCGTAGAGCAGTTGCCGGGCAGAGCCCGAACTGGCTTACGGTTGGCATCAGGCATTCTGCGCGGTGACGCGCCAGAATAGCCTCGATCGATGGCGGGAGTTTTCGTGATCTAGCCATGGGAAAACGTCAACTTTTGACAGGTGATTTGTAAGAGCCCACGTGAGGCGAGGTCCGTGCTTCGTCGTGAAAAGCCTGAAGACCGCTTAACCTCTATTTTGGCGCGCCCTTCCCGTTGTCGTAGTGGATCAAACCCGATGTGCGAAGCTTGGCTTCTGCGCGCGAAGCCCGCGTTGCGCCCCAGCCCATCTCACTTGCCATGTCGCCATAGGCCGCAGGCCCATGAAGGCGCAGCCGGTCGAGATATGCGCCCGTGTCGGGGTCCAGTCCATCGGCCCGAACGGTGGGCGCGGTTTCCGATTTCGAGCGCGGAGGCGTTGCGAATACCGCGAATTTTGCGATTTCCGCCCCTTTATCTGACTTCAGATTCGCAAGATTCGCGGGTTTCGCAACGGTTTGCCCCGCGATTTCAGCTAGTTTGGTGCGTGTATCAAACCACATTGCCCGGGCCCTTTACGATGCGCCATGCAGACTTGCGGGCTTGACCACGCACAACGGTCTCGGGGTCGAGCGGCACCAACCAGCCAAATTTTTCCAGCGTGTTTAGTGCAGGGTGTGCAATCTTGGCTTCGCGCAATGAATTTGGCCCGCGGTGCACGACTTCTGCCGATGCAATTTCGTCGTGTGGCCAGCTTTCCAGAAGCCACCGCCGCAAGGTTTCGGCGCGGTCGGTTTCAGTCGAAACAGTTGCAGCGCTTGCCAGCCGCGAAGCTTCGGAAAGGTAGAATTGCGCAAGGTCGATTGCGTCGGCCATGTCGCCCGGCTGCACCTGCGGGGCGTGAAGGTCGCGCCACAGGGTCAGCACGCCCGCGATACGCGCCGCTTGTTCCGCCGCCTTTGAAGCCGCACCAGTGATATGCGCCAGATCCCCGCCGGGGGCTTGTGCAGCTTCGATAGCGTCCGAAAAGGCCACCAGCAATGCGCGGGCTTCCGGGGCAAGGGTCAGAATACGCGGTTGCAGTTCGCGGGTTTCCGGGTCCATGGGCAAAGGTGTTTCGAGGATGTCGCGCAGACGTTCCGAGAAGCTCGCGAGCGCCATATCATCCCGCCGGGCGTTCGCTTGCATACGGGTTCCGATTGCGCTGGGCGGTTCGCAAATCAGAAAGCGGGGCAAAAAGCCCGTATCCGCCGCCAGCGGGTCGGCCATAAAGCCCCGTGCCACGCCGGGCTGCACCATCAGGTGCACCGCCAGCCGCCGCCCATATAGCGTCGCGTGCCCATCGCCCGAGCGCGTGCGCCGTATCGGGTTACCTTGCCAAAGGTCATTGAATGCGGCCAGCGTCTTTTGCCGGTTTTCGCTATTCATGGCGTGCCCGCCCAGGAATTGTCCGCCTTCATCCGAGAAGAGCCCAAGGCTGGGTTGCCCATGTGCGAAAAGCTTTGTCAGCCCTTCAAAGGTCGGTTCGGTCACGGTCCGGTCAGCGGAAGGCGGGGCTTCGGGTTCCGGCCCGAGCGCTTCTAGGTCAGCTTGCGATGCGATGCGCTTTTCGCCTTTGCCTCTCTTCGCTTCCAGCAAAATGCGGTCGCGTTCGCCCTTCCAGAGCGCGTGCGCGTTGGTCCGGCTTTGCATCGCGTCGCGCTGAACCTTGGCCTGTTCCCGTTCATGGGCGCGCAGCGCAGCCAAAAGTGGTGCGTCACAAGCGCTTTTGCGTTCGCCGCTTCGGGCGATTGTCAGCGCATAAAGCGACGTCGGGCGCGTGCCACCCAGCGTTTCCACATCGACAAAGCCCTGCACCGCCAGCGATGCCACCGCCAGCGCAGATTGCGCCGGGATTGCTAAGGGGGCTTGCGTCATGCCTTGCACCGCTTCCACAGCCGCGCGCAGCGGCCCGAGCACGTGCTCAGGATAGGCTGCACCGGGGGCGATTTCGCGCACCAGCGGTTGTGGCCCTTCGGGCATGAACGCGGTTTCATTGAGCTGGGGGTGCGCTTTCATGCGGACACCGCCTTTCGTGTCACCGCCGCGATAAATGCTGTACGCTCCTTGTCGGAAAAGCTCCACCACAGTGCCTTGAATACCTGCTTGCGCGCGGGCTTCGACAAATGCGCCTTGGGTAGTGCTTCGAGGCCGGCCAGCGTGTAGGCGGTCAATTCATGCAGCGGAGCGGCGACCGCCCAGAGGCGGGCGTCATGTACGAGCATGCCGAAAGGGTTTCCCAAGACCGGGCCGCCCGTCTCGATCGTTTCCAGATAGGCCACGCAAATTGCGGCGGCGTCATCGGGATGGCATTCGCGAAGGGCGTGGGCGAGCGAATGGGCCCATTCCATGCGAAGACGAAGGGCGGGATCTTTGATCTGTTGGTAGAGCGACATGGCTCTGTTGCACAAATCAGCTGAGTGCCGAGCTTCCCCTATCCCCGGACAGACTCATCCCACAGCTTCAGTGACGGGTATGCCGAGCGCTGTGAAGCCGTTCAGCACGGCGACGCGGATCTGGAACTCGGCGACTTGACGGTCGAAGTCCCGCGCGGCCAGTCGCTGACCCAGCAGTTTCACGCAGTGCATCTTTGTCTCGACGCGGCTCCGGCGGTGGTAACCGCTCCATCGTCGCCAGATGGTTCGACCGAAGCGCCGTGAGGCCCGCAAGACTTCGTTGCGCGCGATTGCTCCCGGCGTGTCGGGCTTCCAGGGCTTGGCGTTTTTGCGGGGAGGAATGATGGCGGCCGCACCGCGGGCGGCGATGGCATCGTGGCACTTGCGGGTGTCGAAGGCCCCGTCTGCGGTGACGCTGGCGATGTCCTGATCTGGCGGGATCTGGTCGAGCAGTTCGGGCAGCATGGGTGCGTCGCCCACGTCACTGGTGGTGAACTCCGCAGCCCGGATCTCCAGTGTTTGCTCGTCAATTCCAATGTGGATCTTGCGCCAGACGCGCCGTTTCGTGCCGCCATGCTTGCGGGCATTCCACTCCCCCTCGCCCTCGACCTTGATGCCGGTGCTGTCGATCAAGAGGTGCAACGGGCCTGCTGATCCGCGAAAGGGGATGTTGACCTTCAGGGTCTTCTGGCGGCGACTGAGCGTGCTGAAGTTCGGCACTGCCCAGTCCAGGTCGATCAGCGTAAGCAGGCTCTCGACAAACCCGGTCGTCTGCCGCAGCGCCATGCCGAACAGCACCTTCATCGTCAGACAGGTCTGGATCGCGGCATCGCTGTACTCGGGCTGCCGGCCGCGTTTGCCGGTCGGCGCTGCCTCCCAGATCATGGTGGGATCGAACCAGATCGTCAGCGAGCCGCGGCGCTTGAGCGCTGCGTTATAGGCGGGCCAGTTCCTGGTCTTGTAGGCGGGGGGTGTGGGTCTGCTCATGCCCTCCAGCTACCACACTGGATTCACGAGATGAATCCGTCACGCGATTTGTGCAACAGAGCCTCGTGGGCTGGTCAGTCCTGCCTACCACGTCATGCAATCCCGCAAGGAAATCCATGACGGGTTTTACCGCCACTACTTCAAATCCTACAAAAGGCTTATCCCCTTGAGGCCGGACGCTCAAGATGTAGGAGCTGGGGGTTGTGTCAAGCCTGTTGTTCCTGTATTGTTCCGTCATGCCCGCACGCTGGTCATCAGATCGTCCGATGTCGCGCCAGGAGTTCGAGGCGCGG
>JAFIEC010000191.1 GCA_020832725.1 Paracoccaceae bacterium
GGCGGGGCCAGAGGGAGAGCTGACCCTTCAGGCAGGCCTGCGCCCGGGGCCACGCGCGCTTGTGATGCTCGATCTCTCCGCTCACCGCGGCCCGGCCGGGGCGACCCGACGCGCAGGCTTCTCGGCAGGCTGGCGGCTGGGCGGGACATCGGAGCTGGTCCTCGGTGTGTCGCGGGCGACCGGTGCGGGCGCGGGCGACCGGATCAGCCTGTCATTGTGGCGGCGGTTCTGAAGGGGCGGGGCATGGGCGCCCCTCCCGCTAGCGACTTCTCGCCGCGCCCGGCTTGCGGAAGGGCGCCATGACCGCCCGCGCCAGCGCATCGGCACGCTCGTTTTCGGGGTGGCCGGCATGGCCCTTGACCCATTCCCACCGCACCTTGTGGCGCTCCGCCGCCGTTTCCAGCCGCTGCCACAGGTCCACATTCTTGACGGGCTTGCGATCTGCGGTTCTCCAGCCGTTGCGCTTCCAGCCGTGGATCCAGCCGGTGACGCCCCCCTTCACATAGGCGCTGTCGGTCACCACGGTCACCTCGGACGGGCGGTCAAGTGCCTCCAGCGCCGAGATCGCGGCCATGAGTTCCATCCGGTTGTTGGTCGTCTGCGCCTCGCCCCCGCACAATTCACGCTCGCGCAGGACGCGCCCGCCCTCCTGCGCCACCAGAAGCGCGCCCCAGCCCCCGGGGCCGGGATTGCCCGAACAGGCACCATCGGTATAGGCGAAGAGATCAGCCAAGCGCTTGTGCCTCCAGATACATTACCGCAATCGGCGTGCCGTCGTAGCCAGTGCTGCGGGCCCGGGCAAGGGCCGCAGGCCCCAGCCCGAGGTCGCGCAGCGCCGTCGCCACCGCATCGGCTTCGTGGTGGCAATACAGCCGTCCCAGCCCGTCGCGCCGGGTCTGGCGCCCTTCGTGCAGGCCCAGAAACAGCCAGCCGCCGGGGGCAAGATGCCCCGCGACCCGTGCCAGCGTGACCGGAAAGGCCGCGCGTGGTACATGCTGCAGCGAGAAATGCGCCCAGATGCCGCCAAACCGCGTTTGGGCGTCAAGTGCTGCGATGTCGCCCAGGCAGGTCCGCACCCCGGCGACCCCGTCCAGCCGTGCCAGCATCGCCGCCGACGGATCGAGCGCGGTGACGGCATGGCCCCTCTCGGCAAAGGCCAGCGCGGCCCAGCCGCCGCCGCAGCCCAGATCCAGTACCGCCGCCCCCGGTGACAGCCGCGCCGCAAAGCGCCGGAAATGCCGTGGCAGGCCGTGGGCCGCCGACCAGTCGGCATAATGCGAGGCCTCGGCCTCGTAGAAGGCGAGCGTTTCGGGGTCTGGCCCCGTGCCCGGTTCCGGCCCCGCCATCATGTCCGTGCCGTGGCTCCCCTTGCCCGTCCCGCGCGATCGCTCAGCCGCGTCCGACTTCGGCGCGCAGGCGTTCCATCAGTTCTGTCAGCGTGGTGACATAGAGATCGGAGGTCAGCCGCCCCTCGGCGTCGAAATTCTCGTCAGGCTTGGCCAGGTGCATCTCCGGCCCCTGAAGGATGCGCGGCCGGAACGGCACCATCATCTGGCGTAGCATCGACTGGGCGCGCTCACCGCCCGCGCGCCCGGCGGCCACCGACATCACCGCGACAGGCTTGTCGAGCCAGACATTCGGCTTGCCGCGGCTGGCCCAGTCGAGGGCGTTCTTGAGCACTCCCGAGGGCCCCTTGTTGTATTCGGGGGTCGAGATGATCACGGCATCGGCGGCGGCGATCGCCTCGCGCAGGCGTGCGGCACCTTCCGGCAGGCCGTATGCGGCCTCGTCGTCGCCGTCATAGAGAGGCAGGCGCAGATCCGCCTCCTCGTAATGGGCGGGCCCGTAGAGGCGCACGGCCTCGGCCAGCAGCTTGCGGTTGGTCGATTCGGCGCGCAATGCGCCACAGACGCCAAGAAGGCGGTGGATGCTCATGGTCTCTCCGTTCTGAACTCCGGCTCTTGCCGATGCGCGGCAAGCTAGCCTGCATGGCACCGGGCGCAACCCCGTGGGTCAGTCCGACGCCCCCCGCCCGGCCCGGCGGGCCAGCTTGGCCACCAGATTGGTGCCCACCCCGGGGCGCGAGAAGGGGCAGACCACCACACAGATTCCGCAACCTGCGGTCTCATTGAAGAACGGCAGGCATCTGTCGAAATCGACATACCATTTCTCGACCCCTCGCACCGTCTGCTTTTCCGGAAGGATCGCCTCGGGCGGGCAGTGGTTGGAGCAGATCTGGCAGGCGGCGCAGAAATCGTCGGCGCCAAAGCTGTCGGGGCCGTCCTCCACCAGTTCCATGTCGGTCAGCACGGCAGCCAGCCGGAAGCAGGAGCCAAGCTCGCGGTTGATGATCGAGCCATGCTTGCCCAACTCGCCCAATCCTGCGGCAAGGGCTGCCGGGATCAGGGTGATCTCGCCCGAAAGCGGGCCGTATTCGGGTTCTGCGTCATGGCCGCGCGCGCGCAGCCAGTTGGCCAGCGCCTTGGAGACCTCGGTGCCCCGGGTATATTGGCGCACCACCTCGACGCCGGCGGGCACGTCGGGCGCCTCCTGCATGGTGTCGTAATCCACGGCGATGCCCAGCACGATGATCGTGCGCCACGGCACCGCATGGCCCTCGAAGACCCAATCGGGGTTCATCCGCGCCACGCCGACCGCCTCGGCCCCCAGCGCCAGCGCCTCGGCCTGGATGCGGGCGGTCCAGTCGCCGGGGCTGCCCGGCTCGGCCACGGGGGCCACGGGCACCAGCGGCTCTTGCTGCAGGGCCGCGCGGCGGCTGCGTTGCTCGTTGAAGGCGGGATCGGTGTTGTGGCCGTAGAACCAGAGCTGCACCTGGCCAAAGGGGATGCTTGGCGGATCGGGCGACCAGTAGACATGCTGCGGCCTGCGGGTCGCGTCTTCGCCCTGGCCGTTGATCGCATTGCCCGAGACATCCGGCCAGATCGCCATCTGCCCGGGATCGGGCGACCAGTCCTTGGGAACCCTGACCATGTTGCTCACCTCCGCTAAAGGAACCACGTCACGACGAACGGTGCGATCAGGGCGGTGAGGACCGCGTTCAGCCCCATGCCGAGGCCGGCAAAGGTGCCGGCCGTGGGGTGCACCTGAAAGGCCCGCGCCGTGCCGATGCCATGGGCCGCGACGCCCACGGCGAAACCCCGCGCCCGCCAGTCTCGGATGCGCAGCGCATTCAGCAGCGGGGTGGCCGCGACGGCGCCGATGATGCCGGTCGTGATCACCAGAACCGCCGTCAGCGTCGGAGAGCCGCCCAGCCCCTCGGCCACGCCCATGGCGACGGGGGCCGTGGCTGACTTGGGCGCCAGCGCCAGCAGGACCCCGCGCTCTGCCCCCAGAGCCCATGCGGTGCCCAGCGCCACAAGGATCGCCGTGAACGACCCCGCCACCAGCGCGCCCGCCAGCGGCAGTGCCGCCCGACCCGCGCGCCTGAGATTGGCATGAAGCGGCACCGCCAGCGCCACCGTGGCCGGGCCCAGCATGAAGTGGATGAACTGCGCCCCCTCGAAATAGGCACCATAGCCCGTGTCGGTCAGCCACAGCGCCGCCGACAGAAGCAAGACCGCGATCAGTACCGGATTGGCCCAGGGGGCCATGCCCGCCCGGCGATAGAGCATGTCCGCCGCAGCATAGGCCACCAGCGTCGCTGTCAGCCACAACAATGGCTGCCCCGACAGGTAGCTCCAGATCTCGGAGAAATCAGTCATCGGCCCGGGCCTGTTCCGCGTCTTCGTCCTCGGTGCCGACCAGCCGCGCAAGCCCGGAAAATACCAGCGCGCCCACGGCGATCGCCGACAATGTGCTGAGCACCAGTGCCGCCGCGATCGCCGGCCCGTCGGCACCCAGCGCCCCCAGATGTCCCATCATACCGACGCCCGCAGGCACGAACAGCAGCGACAGATGCGCAAGGATCCCGCGTGCGGTCGGCTCCATTGCTGGGGCCAGCGCCGGGCGCGCCAGCAGCAGCGCCAGTAACAGCACCATCCCCAGAACCGGGCCGGGAACCGGCAGCTGGGCCGCCCGCACGGCGATCTCGCCGACAAGCTGGAACAACAGGATCAGGGTGATATGTCCAAGCATGTCCGCCTCCGATCCGCAGCCTAGTGCGCAATCCGACCGGAGCAAAGCGAGGATCGGAATTCCCGCATGTCAAACCGGCAAGGAGAGAGGGCATGCCGATCCTGCCGGATCGGCACCGGCCCGAGAGGCGTCTGCGCGAGGCACAAGCGAAACGGGCACCCCGAAGGGTGCCCGCCTGCAGTGCCGCATTGTCTCGCTTATTCGGCGGGAACCGCCACCGGCTCTTCGCGCCGGGCGAAATGCAGGCGGTTGAGGTGGAAGACGAGCCAGATCATCGCCACCTGAAAGGCCAGCGCCACGGCGGTCAGCGCCCAGTAGCCGGTGGAGAACTTGGCCAGCAGCCCCGCCTCGACAAGGCCCTTGTTGACGAAGAAGTGGATCATCACCGCCATCGCAACACCCGGGCAGACCAGCGCATAGGAGCCGGGAGAGCGCTCGCCGCCAAAGAGCCAGCGGCCCGCATAGCCCTGGCGCGCCATCACCAGAAGCCCCACCGCCAGAAAGGCCACCTGCGCCGACAGAAGCTTGCCAAGGAAGGCCAGCGTCTCGCCGGGGGCGGGATGCGCGCCAAAGTGGACATCCAGCCCGTGCTGGCTGCGCAGCGTGAGGATGCCGGCCACGGTCAGGATGGGCACGACGATCATCAGCGTGGGGGCGGATTCGGCGGCAACCCCATTCTCGAGCATCGAGGCGATGGCCAGCACCACCGCGACCGCGATCCAGATGGCCGAGACGGTCAGGAAGAAGCCGGACGCCAGCAGCCCGATACCCGCGACAAGCGGCGAGGCCGAAAGCGCGGCGGGTGCTGCAAGGCCAACGCCGACCATCGTCAGCGCAAAGCCGGGCAGAAGCTGGGCAAAGGAATTGTTTGCGACCTGCTTGAACTGCCCCGGCTCCGCCAGGACCCGGCCGAGGAAGGTGCCCAGCTGGCGCAGCGCCAGCCCGCCAATGGCAAGGAAGGCCACGATCGCGACAGGGAAGAGGAATTCGACGACACCCCAGAGCCCGGGCACAAAGGTCAGGCCCAGCACGAAGCCCACGTTGACGCTCATGGCCAGTGCCAGCGGCATGGCCAGAAGCTGGGTCTCGGCGTTGGAGGAGGTCAGCGCCTTCCAGCCGGCTGTGCCACGAAAGGCGGCCAGTTCGCGGAGGTTCCACACCAGCAGGCGCAGGTTCAGGAAGGCAAAGAACGCGATGCCCGCCATGGCCAGCACGATGGCCGCCTGCAGCCCTGCATTGCCCGCGGCAAAGGCCGCGGCGATGTCCTCGAAGACGGGCACGGGCGCGTCGGGATGCGGCACCCAGAACATCAGGAACATGAAGAAGGTGACCGCCAGACCGCCAGCGCCAAGCGAGGCGAGGAAGTAGAGCGGGGCGTATCTTTCCCCCATGCGGGGCATTGCGAGTGACATGTCTGTTCCCTCCATATACATACTGACATCAATATATGTATGTTTTGATATGTATGATTTGATCCAGATCAAGACATGCGAAGTCTTGCATCGCCGTTCCGCCCATATCTTGTGGACAGCCCCGGCGGACCCGCGAAATCGGCACGGTGGGAGTTGACTTGGGCCAGTCGCGCGCAAAGACTGCTCCATCATTCACAGCCTTGGGCATGTCTTTCCTGTGCGATTCACCCGCCTGCGACTCACCGGCTTCAAGAGCTTCGTCGACCCGACCGATCTGGTGATCGCGGACGGGCTGACCGGTGTTGTCGGCCCCAACGGATGCGGCAAGTCCAACCTGCTCGAGGCGATGCGCTGGGTGATGGGCGAGAATCGCCCCACAGCCATGCGTGGCGAGGGCATGGAGAATGTGATCTTTGCCGGCACCGCCCGGCGTTCGGCGCGCGGGTCCGCCGAGGTGGCCCTGCTTGTGGACAATGCCGAACGGCTGGCGCCATCGGGTTTCAACGATGCCGACCAGATCGAGGTCGTCCGGCGCATCACCCGCGATGCGGGCTCCGCCTATCGGGTCAACGGTCGCGAGGTGCGTGCCCGCGATGTGCAGATGCTTTTCGCCGATGCCTCGACAGGTGCCCATTCGCCAGCGCTTGTCCGGCAGGGGCAGATCTCCGAACTGATCAACGCCCGGCCCAAGGCGCGCAGGCGCATCCTGGAGGAGGCGGCGGGCATCTCCGGCCTGTACCAGCGGCGCCACGAGGCCGAACTGAAGCTGAACGGGGCCGAGGCGAACCTGGCGCGCCTGGAGGATGTGCTGGAGCAGATGCGCAGCCAATTGGCCGCACTGCAACGCCAGGCCCGTCAGGCCGCGCGCTACCGCGAGATTTCCGAGGCGCTGGCCCGGGCCGAGGGGGAGATCCTGCTTGCCCGGCATCGCGCCGCCGCCGCCGTGGCGGCCGGGGCCGCAGGCGGGCTGGACCAGGCACGGCGCGCGG
>JAFIEC010000192.1 GCA_020832725.1 Paracoccaceae bacterium
CCGCGCGCCGGCCCGTGCAAGAACCGGAGGGCGGCCCCACCTCGCGACAAGATCCTCCAGCGGATGGCCCAGAAAGGCGCTGTCGCAGACAGGCTCTCCGGTGGCGGCCTGGCGCAGCAACAGCCCGCCCGCCCCCAGATGCGGCCGGATGCCCCGGCGGATCAGCGCCTGGCCCAGCGCCTCCCAGGATGCAGCCCGGGCAAACACCGGGCCAAGATGGGACCGCAGGAGGATGGCGCTCTCGCAATCGGGGCGGCTGGCACCTGGCGCATGCCAACGGGTCGGAGGAAGCGGTTCGGGACGGGGGTCGACACTGTGCATCGGTCTGCTCTCTTGGCCCGGATCGCGGGCGGCCTCTGGTCGCGCTCTGATGGCACGTCCCCCAAGCCTGCAGGAGAATCATGGCCGAAACGTGGCATCGCGCAGCGCTGCTCATGGGCCGCGCAGCACCCACCCGCAAGCGAAACCGGATGCCGCGCCCGAAGGTCGCAGCGCCCGTTCCGCCTCAGCCCTTCCTGAGTACGCGCCGGCCCAACAGTTCGGCGATCTGGACCGCGTTCAGGGCCGCCCCCTTGCGCAGATTGTCCGAGACACACCACAGGTTCAGGCCGTTCTCGATTGTCCCGTCCTGCCGGATGCGGCTGACATAGGTGGCGTAATCGCCCACGCATTCCACCGGCGTGACGTAGCCACCGGGCTCGCGCTTGTCCACGACAAGGACGCCGGGGGCCTCGCGCAGGATGTCGCGCGCCTCGTCCTCGTCCAGGAAATCCTCGAACTCGATGTTGATCGCCTCGGAATGACCGACGAAGACCGGCACCCGCACGCAGGTCGCCGTGACCTTGATGGACGGGTCGAGGATCTTCTTGGTCTCGACGACCATCTTCCATTCTTCCTTGGTGGTCCCGTCCTCCATGAACACGTCTATCTGCGGGATGACGTTGAAGGCGATCTGCTTCTGGAATTTCTTGGGAGGCACTTCGGAGGTGGGGTTGTAGATCGATTTGGTCTGGTCCCACAACTCGTCCATGCCCTCCTTGCCCGCGCCCGAGACCGACTGGTAGGTGGATACCACGACACGGCGGATGCGCGCCCGGTCGTGCAACGGCTTGAGCGCGACCACCATCTGCGCGGTGGAGCAATTGGGGTTAGCGATGATCATCTTCTCGCGAAAGCCCTCGATCGCGTCGGGGTTCACTTCGGGAACGATCAGCGGCACCGCTGGGTCGTAGCGGTAGAGGCTGGAATTGTCGATCACCACACAGCCCGCCCGGGCCGCGCGAGGGGCATAGGTCTTCGTGGCCTCGGAGCCGATCGCGAACAGGGCCATGTCCCAGCCCTCGAAATCGAAGGTCTCGATATCGCGGCATTTCAGCGTGCGGTCGGCAAAACTCACCTCGGTACCCTGGCTGCGCCGCGAGGCAAGCACGGCAATTTCGTCTACCGGGAATTCCCGCTCGGCGAGAATGTTCAGCATCTCGCGGCCCACATTGCCGGTGGCGCCAGCGACGACGACTCGATAACCCATTGTCAGCTCCTGATGGCTGGATCGCAGCGCAAGCCCTTACGCGACTTGCGCGCAAACCGGAAGGGGCAGCGGGGGGAGGCAGCATGGCGACAGCAGGGTCAGGAGAGGGCGGCATGCCCTTGCCACGGGCAGGCGGCCTGGACCTCGGCGGCACGAAGATCGAGGCCAGCCTGTTCGGACCGGACTGGGACGTGCTGGCGACCAGACGCAGGCCAACCCCGACCGAAAGCTATGCCGCGCTGCTCGACGCACTGGCCGAGGAGGTAGCGTGGCTGCGCGATCAGGCGCGGCCGGGCCTGCCTGTCGGTCTGGGCATGCCTGGGCCGATCGTGCCCAGGCAGGAACGCTTCATCGCGGTGCAGCTGCCATTGGCTGGAGAGCGGCTTGCCGCCGATCTGGCAGCCGCCACGGCGGGCCCGGTGCCCGTGGAAAACGATGCCAATTGCTTTGCCCTCTCCGAAGCCGTTGCCGGCGCGGCACGGGGGGCGGAGACCGTTTTCGGGCTGATCCTCGGCACAGGCGTGGGCGGCGGGCTGGTTGCGGGCGGAGCGGTGCTGCACGGCCGACAGGGCTATGCCGGCGAGATCGGCCACACGGGTGTGCCTGCCGATGTGCTGAGCGCGCTGGGCCTGCCGGTCTTTTCCTGCGGCTGCGGGCGGCGGGGCTGTTTCGAGACCTGCCTCTCGGGGCCGGGCCTGAGCCGGCTTGCGCGGCATCTGGCAGAGCTGGACCTCCCCCCGCAGGAGGTGACGGCGCGGGCCGCTGCCGGAGACCCAGCCTGCCTGCGGGTACTCGAGGTCTGGTCAGCGATTGCCGCGCGGCTGATCGAGACGCTGCAGATGGCCTATGATCCCGACTGCATCGTCCTCGGCGGGGGGCTGTCGCGGATGCCCGGGCTGCTGGAGCAGCTGCGTGCAGCCCTGCCCGATCCGCCGCATTACGGACAGATGGCCGCCGAGCTGCGGCTGGCAGAGGGTGGCGATTCCTCGGGAACGCGGGGCGCTGCGATAATGGCCGAGGCGCGGACATGACCAGCCCGGCGCTGGTGCCGCCCCCGCCGGGTTTCGGGGCCGGGGAGCGGGGATGGCTTGTGCCTGCGGGGCTGTTCGACGGATCGCGCATCGTGCGCGGAATCGCCCTGCGCCTTGAGGGTGGCACGGTCGCTGAACTGCGCCCCGCAGCGACCGTCGTGGCCCGCGAGGGACAGGTTTGGCGCAGTCCGGGCATCGCCGCTCCGGGCCTGTTCGACCTGCAGGTGAACGGCGGAGGCGGTGTCCTGTTCAATTCCGACCCGACCCCGGAGGGCCTCGCCCGGATCGTCGCCGCGCATGCGGACAAAGGCACCGAACGGCTGCTGCCGACGATCATCACCGATACCCCGGTCGTGGCCGAGCGCGCGGCCGAGACGGTCCTGTCCATGCACGCGCGCGGCGCGGTTGCCGGACTGCACCTCGAGGGGCCGCATATCGCGCCTGCCCGGGCAGGGATACATGATCCCGCCCATATCCGGCCCTTCGATACGCACAGCCTTGCCCTGATCGAGCGGCTCCGGATGTACGGGGTGCCGGTCATGGTCACGCTGGCCCCCGAAATCGTGCCGCCCGAAACCATCGCGCAGCTTGATGCGATGGGTGCGGTCGTGGCGCTGGGCCATTCGGATGCGGATGCCGCGACCGCCGAGAAGGCGCTTGCCGCAGGCGCGCGCATGATCACCCATCTGTTCAATGCCATGTCGCAGATGCAGGGGCGCGCACCGGGCCTTGTGGGCGCAGCACTGGGCAGCGCGGCATGGTGCTCGGTCATTGCGGATGGCCACCATGTGGATGACAGGATGATCGCGCTGGCACTGAGCGCCCGACCTCAGCCGGGCAGGATGGTTCTGGTCAGTGATGCCATGCCCAGCCTCGGAGGGCCGGGCCGGTTCCTGCTGCAGGGCCGCGAGATCGTGCTGGAGGGCGGCAGGCTTGTCGATGCCTCCGGGCGTCTTGCCGGGGCGCATCTGTCGCTGGCGGGTGCCGTCGCGCACATGACCGCGCGTCTTGGCCTGCCGCTGGAGGCAGCCCTGCATATGGCGCTGACCGCGCCCGCCGAGGCGATGCGCCTTGCGCCTGCGCGCCTCGTCCCCGGGTCAGAGTCCCGCTTCATCCTCGTCTCGGAAGACGGCCAGCAGCTTGTCTGGTTCGGAGGACCGGCCCGCTGACAGGCGCGGGCGCTTGACAGCCCGGCTCCCCCGCCCGATGCAGAAGACGCACAAGCAGGACAATCCATGGCCAAGAGCGCAGACCAGACCGGACCGACCCGCCGCCCGCGGCGAGGCTCGCGCGTGGCGCCGCTTTATCACCAGGTCTACGTCGCCCTGCGCGAGGAGCTGGCCGGGAGCGCGCACGACCCCAAGGTCCCGCTGCCCTCCGAGCCCGCGCTGGCGCAACTCTACTCGGTGTCGCGCATCACCATCCGCCGCACCCTGGAGCAACTGGAGCGCGAGGGACTTGTCCGGCGGGTGCGCGGCGTTGGGACCTTTCCGCTGCGTCCGACCGAAACCGACGGTCCTGCCAATATCTCCGGCTATCTGGAAAACCTCATCTCCTACGAGCGCAGTACCACCGCGGTCACGCTTGCATGGGACACCCTTGCCGACCCGCCGGAGAGCCTCAGCGACTCCCTCGGGACCGGGCCTTGCCTGCGCATCGTGCGCCTGCGCAGCCATCGCGGGAGGCCGATCTCGCATACGACCATCCACGTGCCGCAGGGCCGGGCGGATGCACTCGACCGTGAAACCGCTGCGGATATTCCCATCGTGCACCTGCTCGATATGGCCGGAGTGGTGGCGGAACGCACCGAGCAGGCGATCACCGCCATCGCCGCAACCGAAGAAGTCGCCGCAAGGCTGGGCGTGGCGGCGGGCGCGCCGCTGATCTCGATGCGGCGGCTGATGCTCGATGCCACCCGCGCGCCGGTCCTCCACCAGGAAAGCCTCTATGCTCCCGATCTGTTCGAATACCGCATGACCCTCACGCGGTCGAACCTGGGCCCCGTGGCCCGCTGGACGCCCATCGCCTGAAACGCATCAGCCGCCTTGCGCTGTGTCCGCCAGAAGCTCTCCCATGTCGTTCCACACATCCTGACGCAGGATCAGGCCGTCCTTGAGTTCGAATCTGTCGATATAGCGGACATTATCGAACGCGGTTCCATCGGGCCATTCACCCCGAAGGCTGCCCAGCGAATAGACGACATCATCCATCGCGTCGAACCTCTCGAAGGTCTTGACGACAAAACGATAGCGCGGCTTCGACCAGGCCACGAGTTCCTCGAGGCTCTCCATCTCGCGGCCTCCGGGAAAAACCATGCGAAAGCCGGGCGCCAGAAGGGTGCGCGCGCCGTCCAGGTCGCGCGCCTCCATCAGCCGCAGAAAACGGGACACGATTTCGGCAGGGGCGGTCATGTCAGCTCTCCTCTGTTGGGGCGGCGAACCCGCCTACGGCGGTGCCGCTGTCGCGGTCATAGGCCCCAAGTCCCGGCATCTCGGCCCAGACACGAAAGCGCGGCGAGGGGGCGATTTCTCCCGCGCGCATCAGCTCGTGCCAGACTGCGCAGGCATCGAGAAAACAGTTCACGCCGCGTGGCCAGATAAGATAGCTGAGCGCCTCGACAATACGCTCCTCGGCGATGCCCAGCCCGTAGGCGGCGGTCAGGTGATGGGCCGTCCCCGGGACGGAATGCCGTGCCGCCTGTGCCGCCAGCATGGCAAGTGCCGCGACATCGGGAGGCACGGCCTTGCCCAGCACCGCGTCCAGCGCCCGGGCATAGGCGTGTCCCGGCGCAAGCCCGGGTAGATGCGCCTGCCAATGCGCGCCCGCGAATTCCAGCGCATCATACATCGGTGCCGCGCCCGCTGCCGAGATCAGTGCCTCGGCCTGCGCCGCGCTCCCTCCGGCCTGGAAGAACAGTTCCAGATGATGGGTGCCGACCGCCTCACGCGCGACAACGAGAATGGCAAGCCAGACGCATTCCTTTTCCAGCAGGGGAAGATGCCGGGGCGTGACGGTCAGCGCCTCGTACATGGCAAGATAGGCGTCATGCAGTTCCGGTGCCCCCGCAGCAAGCGCACCGTGATGCGGCAGCAGGAAGCCCCGCGCAGAGCGCAGGGCATCAAGCCGGGCGCGCAGGGCGGCAGGCTCGGGCAGCGCGGCCGGGGCGTGGGGCCGCATCATCGGCCATGCCCCTCCTGGCCGCTCAGATCAGCCCAGGCACGAAAGGCCGGAGTGGCCGTCACCGCGCCCTCGAGGATCAACTCCCGCCACACCTTCGCCGCCTCGACGAAATAGGGAACACTGCCGGGGAACATCGTCAGCGAGATCGCCTCGGCCAGTTCGGCCTC
>JAFIEC010000196.1 GCA_020832725.1 Paracoccaceae bacterium
AAGGCACTCCCGCGCATGTCTTTCTGCGTGGCCGGCTGCAGCACCACGTCGCGACCCACACTGTCGCCTGAGAACAGGCCCAGCAGGCCGTCCTGGTCCAGCGGTTCGGGGTGGCGCGGCGGGGCGCTGGCGACGTTGTCAGAGAGTTCCTGGAACAGCGGCGCCCATTGGGTGCCCGGCATGCCCACGATCTGGTAGTTCGCACTCTTGCGGCGGATGTCGTCATGCTGCGGAATGGCCGCGAGCACCGGGATACCGACTGCCTTGGCAAAGGCCTGCGCCTCGCCGGTGCCGTCATCCTTGTTGATGACCATGCCGGCTACACCGACATTGCCGCCGAGCTTGCGGAAGTACTGCACCGCAGAACACACGTTGTTGGCGACGTAAAGTGACTGCAGGTCGTTGGAGCCCACGACGATGACCTTCTGGCACATGTCGCGTGCAATCGGCAGACCGAAGCCGCCGCAGACCACGTCGCCCAGAAAATCGAGCAGGACGTAGTCGAAATCCCAGTCGTGAAAGCCCAGCTTCTCGAGCAGCTCGAAGCCGTGGATGATGCCCCGCCCGCCGCAGCCGCGGCCGACCTCGGGCCCGCCCAGCTCCATGGCGAAGACGCCATCGCGCTTGAAGCAGACATCGCCGATCTTGACCTCTTCGCCCGCCCGCTTCTTGGCGGACGAGGTCTCGATGATGGTCGGGCAGGCCTTGCCGCCGAACAGCAGGCTGGTGGTGTCGGATTTCGGGTCGCAGCCGATCAGCAGCACCCGCTTGCCCTGTTCGGCCATCATGTAGCTGAGGTTGGCCAGCGTGAAGGACTTGCCGATGCCGCCCTTGCCGTAGATCGCGATGATCTGCGTCTTCTTGCTGGGCTCGCCTTGCGGCACCTCGAGGGTCGGCGTCTCGGCGGCTTCGGCGCGCAGGCGCTGGTCGAAATCCTTCAGGTTAGGCACATCGAGCGTCATGCGTGAGCTCCCCAGTTCAGAATCATCTTCAGGCAGGCAGGGTCGGTAAAAGCGGTCTCGTAGGCCTCGGGGGCCGCTTCCGCCGCGACCGAATGCGTGATCAGCCCGGACAGCGACAGCGCGCCCGACTCGACCAGGGCACGGGTGGCCACGAGGTCGTCGCGGGTCCATTCGGCAGCGATGCGGATGCGCGCCTCCTTCATGAAGGCGGGCGGGAAGGCGAAGGAGAGCGGCTGGGTGTAGAACCCGGCCAGCACGATCTCGCCGCCCCGGGCCATGCGCCCGATCAGGGTGTTGAGCAGGTCGGGCGCGCCGGTGGCATCGTAGATGCAGGCATAATCGCGCCGCTCGTCGGCGTCGGGATGGCGCACCTCATAGCCCTCGGCACCGGCATGGCGGGTCTCGTCGATCTCCCAGACCATGGGAGCGGGGGCACCGGCGGCAATGGTCAGGCGCGCCAGCAGACGGCCCAGAACGCCGTGGCCCACCACAAGATCGGGCAGGCGATTGCCCAGCCCGGCGACCGCATGGCGCGCGGTGGCGGCCAGAGCCAGAAGCGCGCCCTCGGCCTCCAGCTGCGGATCGATGCGCACCGCACGATCGGCGCGGGTCACGAGCCTGCGCGCGGCCCCTCCGAACAGGCCGCGCACGGGGCCATAGCACGAGGCGCCGGGAACAAAGACATGATCGCCGACCCGAAAGCCGGAATCCGGCCCCGCCTCGACAACCTCGCCCGAGGATTCGTAGCCCGGGACCAGCGGATAGCCCATGCCGGGAAACGGGGGCATCTCGCCGGACCAGAACAGCTTCTCGGTTCCGGTGGAGATGCCCGAATGGCGAATGTCCACGACAAGATCCTCGGCCCCCGGGGCATCGAGGTCCAGTTCCCCCAGTGAAAGGCTTCTCGGCCCCTCCAGGATCACCGCTGTCGTTCGCATGCTGCCCCCCAGGTTGCGGACTTTGTGGCACCGAGGGTGTCAACCCTGCGAGACAGTGCCAACTGTCACTTTGCTGTATGTCAGTTTAGGCTTACGGTTCATGTTGTCAATCAAAATTGACACTCTTTATCTGACACGCCCGCGGCGGGCTGTAATGGCCTGCGTGACAAAGGGGCGTGCGGCCGGGTGGACCCGGATCGCCTCGAATCCCGCGGCCTCCAGCAGCGCTGCGATGCGCTCCGGGGCGCGGACGCGGCCTGTGCGCATGGCCATCGTGTAGAAGGCGAAATAGACATCGCCCGCCCGCTGGGGGCGCGCGCCGCCCGACATCGGCTCGGAGATCACGATCCGCCCGCCCTCGGGCAGCGCCGCCGCGACCCTGGACAGCAGCGCCGCGACCGTCGCGTCGGCGTGATCGTAGAGGACCCGAATCAGGCTTATCGTGTCAAAGCCCTCGGGCAGGGACTCCTCGCGGAAATTGCCGGCCCGGGCCTCCAGCCGCGCACCTGCGGAATCCGAGGCGAATCGCGCCCGCGCGGCCTCGGCCACGGGTGGCAGATCGAAGACGCAGGCCTGCAACCGGGGCCAGCGCGCCGCCACCGCGACCGCAAAGGCCCCGGTCCCGCCTCCGACATCGAGCAGCCGCCTCGTTCCCGAAAGATCGACCGCGCGCAGTGTCTCCTCGCTCACCAGGACCTGCGAGGACGCCATCAGGCGGGAATAGGCCTGCGCGGTCTCGGGCGGTACGGTGCCGGGCGCCGCACCAAAGACATAGGGCCAGAAGCGGGCCAGCTCGGTTTCCGCCTCGCCGCGCAGCAGGGCGACCGGGTCGGACAGGTCGCCATAGAACAGCCGGTGGTGGCGGATCATGTCGGCCAGCCCATCGACCCCCAGAAGCGCCGCCCCCAGCCGCCCCAGCGCCACCCGGCCCGAGCGTTCCATCCGCAGAAGGCCCAGGGCGGTTGCCGCGCGCACCAATGTCTCGGCCGCCTCCGGAGGCAGCCCCGTGCGCAGGGCCACCTGCTCGGGCGGCAGCGGGCCTGCGCGCAACGCCTCGAGCAGATCCAGCTCCACACAGGCCAGAAGAACCTGGGAATGCACGAAACCCGCGACCAGATCGAACAGCCGCTCGCCGTCGCGCCGCGCGATCCCCCGCGTCAGCGGAAGCCGTGCCGCCCAGCGCTGAAAGCGGGGCTGCGCGACGATCCTGTTGCGCCATCCCGCCAGCCGTTCGGCGATGCCGGGCGCAGGGTCGGTATCTTCCAGGGCAGCCAAGCTCAGGCCGTTGTGCGCACGGGCAGCACCGGCACCAGCTTGCGCGCGGTCAGGCGGACCAGCGCACAAAGCTCCGCCTCTCCGGGGCAGGACGGAATCGAGGCGATCGCACCCGAGAGCGAATCCTCCAGCCGCCGCACCGCACCTTCGACGCCCAGCGCCTGCACCGCGTTGGGGCGGCCGTTGCGCAGATCCTGCCCCACGGGCTTGCCCAGCGCGTCGGCATCGCCCAGCGCGTCGCGCAGGTCGTCGGCCACCTGAAAGGCCTCGCCGATCCGCGCGCCCAGATCGGGCCATGCCTCGGGCTCGGCCCCGGCGGCGGCGGCCCCCATCTGGGTGGCGGCCACGAACAGCGCGGCGGTCTTGGCGCGGTGATAGGCGGCCAGATCGATGCGCGGCTCGCTCTCCCAGCCCTGGCCCGCACAGATGCCGCCCGGCATGCCGGAGGTCCGCGCGAGGATCATCATCAGCTGCGCGCCGCGCTCGGGTGCCAGAAGCGCCGCCCGCGCCAGTTCCTCGAAGGCAAGAATGATCAGCGAATCCCCGGCCAGCAGCGCCAGCGCCTCGCCATAGGCCCGATGCACCGAGGGCTTGCCCCGGCGGGTATCGGCATCGTCGAAGCAGGGCATGTCGTCATGCACGAGGCTTGCGCAATGGATCAGTTCCAGCGCTGCGGCGGCGGCATCCGAGATCTCCGGCCGGTCGTCGCCGCAGGCCCGGGCCACCGAGAGCAGGATCGTCGGGCGGATGCGCGCGCCCCCGGGAACCACGGCATGTACCATCGCCTCGGCCAGACGCGGCGGCGCGTCTGCGCCGCCTGCGCGCGCAAGCGCGCGATCCAGTGCGGCTTCGATCCGGCGGGACAGGCGGGGACCGGCAAGGCTGGACATGAGGCTCTCCTGTGGCGGCCCGTTCGGGCGTATGTAAACCGTACTAGACAGTCAATGTGTAATTCATACTGGACATATGGCCCCCAGCTGTCAACATGCGATGCATGAGAGACCAGCGCCCCAGCCCCGACGCGATGTCTCGCGCGCCGCGTGTCGTGGTCGTGGGCGCGGGCATGGGCGGGTTGGCTGCGGCGATCCGGCTGGCTGCGGCGGGACTGTCTGTCACCCTGCTCGAGGCTGCGGCTGCCCCCGGCGGCAAGGCCCGAACCCTGCCCACCGCCGCGGGCCCCGCCGATGCCGGTCCGACGGTGCTCACCCTGCGCCCGGTGTTCGATGCGCTTTTCGCCGCAGCAAGGGCCCGGATGGAGGACCATGTCGCGCTTGAGGAGGAGCCGCTGCTGGCGCGCCATTTCTGGCCCGATGGCTCCCGGCTCGACCTGTGCCGCGACCACGAGGCGAACCTGCGCGCGATCCATGCCTTTGCGGGGGCAGCCGAGGCGCGGGGGTTCGATACCTTCTCGGCCCGGGCCGCGCGGCTGTGGCAGGCCTTTGCCCCGCCCATGCTCGAGGCCGGGGCGCCGGATGCATCTGCGGCGCTGCGCGCAGCCCTTGCGCGGCCCCGGCTTCTGGCCGATGCAGCCCCCCTCTCGACGCTGGCGGGTGTACTGGCCCGACATTTCCACGACCCGCGCCTGCGCCAGCTCTTCGGGCGCTATGCCACGTATGTGGGCGGCTCTCCCTGGCAGGCGCCGGGCGTGCTGGCCCTGATCTGGGCGGCGGAGTCGCAGGGCGTGTGGCGGGTGCGGGGGGGCATGGCCTTTCTGGCACAGGCGCTGGCGGGGCTGGCCCGCAGCCTCGGGGTGGATATCCGCCTGTCCTGCCCGGTGGATGAAATCCTTGTGGAGGGGGGGAGCTGCGTCGGAGTGCGCGCGGGCGGCACGGCATGGCGGTCCGATGTCGTCGTGTTCAACGGCGACCCGGCGGCCCTGCGCCGGGGCCTTCTGGGGGCGGCCCTGCGCGGCGCGGTTCCCGCGCAGGCCACGTCTCCGCGGTCGCTTTCGGCCCATGTCTGGGCCTTTGCAGCCCGCGTCGCGCATCCGGATCTGGCCCATCACAACGTCTTTTTCGGGGCCCGGCCGCGCGCGGAATTCGACGATCTGCGCGCAGGCAGGGTGCCGCGCGATCCCACGCTCTATGTCTGTGCCCAGGACCGCGGGTCCGGCGGGGAGCCCCCGGACGGGCCGGAGCGGTTCGAGATCATCATGAACGGCGCCCCTGTTGCGGGCGACCCCACCGACGAGGAGGAGCGCCTGTGCCGCATCCGGACATTCCAGACGCTGACCCGCCACGGACTGAGCTTTGCGCCGGAGCCGGAACCGGAGGCACTGACGACACCCGGGGGCTTTGCGGCCCTGTTCCCCGGCTCGGACGGTTCCCTTTACGGCCGCAGCCCGCACGGGGTGCTGGCCCCGTTCCAGAGGCCCCGGGCCCGCCGCCGGGTGCGGGGGCTGTATCTGGCGGGGGGCGGAGTGCATCCGGGGGCGGGGGTGCCGATGGCGACCCTCTCCGGGAAGCACGCGGCCGAGGCGATCTTGAGCGACCTTGCTTTGACATCGCGGTTCCGCCCGACGGCTATGCCTGGTGGTATCTCGACGGCATCTCCGACGATGGCGGCCACGCCATCTCGATCATCGGCTTCATAGGCTCGGTCTTCTCGCCGTGGTATCGCTGGTCGGGGCGGCGCAACCCCGCCAATCACTGCTGCCTGAACGTGGCCACCTATGGTCCCGGCGGGCGCTGGACGATGACCGACCGGGGCGAGGCGGCGCTGTCGCTCTCGGCCGATACGCTGGAAATCGGCCCGTCGCGCATGGTCTGGACGGGCTCGGCGCTGGAGGTCCATATCGACGAGCGCACCTGGCCCCACATGCATCGCCTGCGCGGCGTGGTGCGGGTGCATCCGGCGGCCCTGACCGGGGTGGAGCTGGCCCTGGACCCGGGCGGGGTGCATGTCTGGCGGCCCTTCGCGCCGGTTGCGGATATCGAGGTCGCGCTTGACGCGCCGGGGTGGACATGGCGCGGGCACGGCTATTTCGACGCCAATTTCGGCACGGCCGCGCTCGAGGCCGATTTCCGCTACTGGACCTGGGCACGCCTGCCCTGGCGCGACGGGGCGGCGGCCTTTTACGATGCCACCCGCCGCGACGGCAGCCTGCTGGAAGAGGCCCTCGCCTTCGACCGCACCGGGGCGGTGCGCCGCATCGAGGCCCCGCCACCCCGGGCCCGGCTGGCGCGCAGCCTGTGGGCGCTGCGGCGCGAGGCACGCGCCGATCCGGGCACCACGCCGCGACAGGTCAAGCCGATGCTGGATGCGCCCTTCTACTGCCGTTCGGCCATATCGACCCGCATCCACGGGGAGACCTGCACCGGTGTGCACGAGGCACTGGATCTCGACCGCTTTGCCAGCCCCTGGCTGAAGCCGATGCTGGCGGTCAAGGTGCCCCGCCGCCCGGGCTGGCCCGGGTTCAGGGCAGGGAGGTGAGGACCGCCTCGACCCGGCGATTCAGCGTGCGGCCCTCTTCGGTGAGATTGGCTGCGCGGGGTGCCAGATAACCCACCCCCTCGGCCGCAAGCTGGTCCCCGGGCACGCCCAGCGTGATCAGCGCATCGCGCACCGCATCCGCCCGCCTTCTTGACAGCGCCACATTGCCGGCCAGCGCACCGGTGGCATCGGTATGGCCAACCAGCGTCACCCGGCGCTCGGGGTCGGCCAGCAGCCAGGCGGCCAGAGCCGCCACATCGCCCGGCAGAGCACCCGTCAGGCTGGCGGCACCGACATCGAAGGCGACATCCTCCAGAACGACGGCCCCACGCTCCAGCAGGGTATCCGCAAGCGCGGCCTCGCCGCCGCGCTGCGGCGGCGGCGGCGCGCCCCGGGCCATCACGTCGCCGGTGATCGCCTCGACAGGCCCCGCCGCGCCGGGGTCGGGGCTGCGCGTCGAGGCCACGGGCATCGCCCCCTCGGCAAGGCCCGCCCGGCTGATCTCCACATAGGCCCGGCCAGAGCCCCGGCTGAGCACGACCGCCACCTTCTCCGCGCCTGCCGCGTCCTCGGCGGCGAGATAGCGGAACGCCGACAGATCCACATGCATCTCGGGCTCCGGCAGGATATCGGCGGCAAAGCGGAAATCGAACCCGCCGCATTCCCGGGCCGCACATTCGAAGACCAGCACATAGCCCGCCTCCTGCAGGGTCGCGCGCAGGCCGGCGGCCCGCGCCTCCCGCCCGCCCGTGGGGCGATCGCAATGCAAGACCTGCCGCAGGACGGGGCCCGACACCCGCTCGGAGGGCAGCCCCCCCTCTTCCCAGGCCCCGCGCGCCCAGTGCCAGCCCTCGCTGCCCGTGCGTTCGTGGGCCAGGCGCGCGCCCTCGGGCAGGAACGCCTCTGCCGCTTGCGCGGGCGCAGCAAGCACCGCCAGCGCGGCCAGGACAGCGGCGGCCCGCGCCCTCATCGAGCCGCCCCGTGGTATTCGGGGTTGGGCACCATCCCGGTTGCAGAGGCGAGCCGGTTGCTCATGCTGAAAAATCCTGCGACCGATGCGATGTCCCATATGTCGCGGTCCGAAAAGCCATGATCGCGCAACGCAGCGCGGTCGCCCTCCTCGATCCGGTGGCTCTCCTCGGCGACCCGGGCCGCAAACGCCAGCATGGCGCGCTGGCGCGGCTCAAGCGGGGCGGTTCGCCAGTTCATCACCAGCATCTCTCCCAGAACAGGATCGCCCGAAAGCTGCCTCACAGCGGCCCCGTGGGCGGTCAGGCAATAGAAACAGCGGTTGATCGCGGACACCACCACGGCAATCATCTCCCGCTCCAGCCTGGTGAGGCCCGATGGCCCCAGCATCAGCCCGTTGTAGAAGGTGCTGAAGGCCTCCAGCCTGTCGATATCGTGGGCATAGGCGCGCAGCACATTGGGCACGAGGCCCAGCTTCTCGCGGCACAGCTCGAAATAGCGCTCTGTCGCCTCGGGCAGCGGGTCGACCTGTGGCAGGTCAAGGGCTGTGGGCGCGTCGTCTTTCCTCGTCACGGCAGGCTGCTCGTATCTTCAGGCGGTCGGTGGCTGCTCCACCCTGTAGTGGTAATGTCCCACGTTTTGCATCCCGACGCCAGAAAACAGCGCCTGTGCAGGCAGATTCCCGCGCTCCGACAGCACACACAGCCAGTCGGCCCCCATGTCTTGCGCCCAGACCGCAGCCCGCCCCAGCATCTTGCGGCCCACGCCCGACCGCCGGCCCTCGGGCAGCACGCCCAGCGCGTGCACCATCGCGATCGTTCCCGAAAGCGCGACGAATCCCAGTGCCGCAGGGCGCTCGCGGTGCCGCCCGAGGATGAAGCGCACCGGGCCCGCGACCCGGTCCATCACCGCAAGGCGGGCGGCATCGACCCCGATGCCGGCCCACAGCCCCGCCATCACCGCAAGGCGCATCTCGCAGGGGATCGCATCCGCCGGGTCCTCGGGTGCCAGCGGTGCCAGCAGCGCCACCCGGGCCGCAAGCCAGTCGGTCGGCGCCTCGACGGCCCAGCCACGCGCGGCCAGTGCCTCATCCAGGGCCTCCTCGCCCGGGCGGATGCGAAAGGCGGGCACCTGCCCCCAGTCCCGCATCCGGGCAATCGCCTCGTCCAGTTCGGCAGGCGTGGCCGGCCCCTCCAGCGTGGCCGCATCCACCCGCCGCCCCCCGCCCGCGCTGCGGCGCAGGATCACCGGGCCGCACCGCGCCACCGCCAGGGGCGGCCATGTCTCCGCAAGGGCCACCTCCAGCGCCGCCGGACCGGGGGCCTCCGGCGCATCGGGCCCCTCCGTCACGGCAAGACCGCCGCGCGCAATTCCGCCTCCGCCCGGGCGAGCGCATCGGGATCGCTGCCGCGGATCACCAGATTGGTGCCGAACCGCCCCTCGGCCACAAAGGGGTAGGAGGCGAAGGACAGCGCGGGATGCCGCATCGCCACCTCGGCCAGCGGACCCGCCACCTCGCCCTCGCCCCGCTCCAGCCGCAGGGTCGCCGACAGCAGCGGCGCACCGCCCGCCAGCGTCGGCAGGACCGAGGCCAGCATGGCCTGAAACACCGCCGGAACCCCCGCCATCACGCTGACATTGCCCAGCCGGAACCCCGGCGCCGAAGACACCGGGTTCTCGATCAGCACGGCCCCTTCGGGAATGCGCGCCATGCGCAGCCGGGCGGCGTTCAGCACCTGCCCGCTGCGGGTGTAATGCGCCTCCAGCAGGGCACGCGCATCGGCGCGCACGTCGATGGGTACGCCAAAGGCCGCAGCGACCGCGTCGGCGGTGATGTCGTCATGGGTCGGCCCGATCCCGCCCGAGGTGAAGACGTGATCATGGGACTTGCGCAGCGCATTCAGGGCGGCACCGATGGCGTCATGCTCGTCGGGCACGACGCGCACCTCGCGCAGGTCGATCCCCCGGGCAGTCAGGGCTTCGGCCAGGGTCCGCGTATTGGTGTCGAGCGTCCTGCCCGACAGGATCTCGTCGCCGATCACCAGCATCGCGGCCGTGGGGCGGGTCATGGACATTCCTTCCGCAAGCGGGACCTTTCGTCGCCGCGGGCCGCTTGCACCCGCGCCGCAACGGGGTATACGCCCGGCCCATGCGCTTTCAAACCCCCCTCGTTCCGGGCCGCCTGCTGCGCCGATACAAGCGCTTCCTTGCCGATGTCGTGCTGGAGGACGGGCGCGAGGCAACGGCCCATTGCCCCAATCCGGGCGCGATGCTGGGCCTGGCGGATCCCGGCGCGCGTATCTGGCTGGAGCCTGTCGCCGGACGCGGGCGCAAGCTGCCGCTGTCATGGAAACTGGTGGAACTGCCGGGCGGTCATCTTGCCGGGATCGACACGGGCGTGCCCAACCGCGTCGTGGGCGAGGCGCTGGCGGCGGGTGCCATTCCGGGGCTGGAGGCGGCCAGCCTGCGGGCCGAGGTGGCCATCGCCCCCGGAAGCCGCGCCGACTTTCGCCTGGAGCCCGCCAGCGGCCCCGCGATCTGGGTGGAGGTCAAGAATGTCCACCTGCGCCGCCAGGACGATTGGGCCGAGTTTCCCGATTGCGTCACCACAAGGGGTGCCCGGCATCTGGCGGTGCTCGCCGACAGGGTGCGCGGCGGAGAGCGGGCGGTGATGCTCTATCTCGTGCAGCGGACCGATTGCGCGCGGCTCAGGCTGGCGGCCGATCTCGACCCGGCCTATGCGCGCGCCTTCGACATGGCGCGCGCGGCGGGGGTGGAGATGCGCGCCTTCTCCACCCGGATCGACCGGGCGGGCGTCACGCTTGGCCCCGCCATGCCTGTCGATCCCCGGCCGCAATCTGCGCCTGCGGCGTGACCAAACAGGCGAAAGCACCCCGGCCACCTCTGGCCCTTTGGCGACACCCGGGCTAAAACGCATCCGACAGGGAAAACGCCGGGACTGCCATGGAAGGTCGATTGAGCCGCGACGAGATCCGCATTCACGCGGCCGAGGATTTCGCGGCCATGCACCGCGCGGGCGAACTGGCCGCGCGGATCCTCGACGAGGTGGGCCCGCTGGTCGCGCCGGGTGTCACCACCGGGGCGCTGGATGACTTCATCACCCGCCGGGTGGAGGAGGCGGGCGCGCGCTCGGCCACGATAGGCTATCGCGGCTATCGCCATGCGTCCTGCATCTCGGTCAACCATGTGGTCTGCCACGGCATCCCCGGTGACAAGGCGCTGCGCGACGGCGATATCCTGAACATCGACGTGACCGTGATCGTGGATGGCTGGTTTGGCGATACCAGCCGCATGTATGTCGCGGGAAGCCTGACGCGCCGCGCCGAGCGGCTGATCCAGGTCACCCATGACGCGCTGATGAAGGGCATCGAGGCCGTGCGGCCGGGGGCGACCTTCGGCGACATCGGCCACGCGATCCAGAGCTTCGTCGAGGCGCACCGGATGTCGGTGGTGCGCGATTTCTGCGGCCACGGGCTGGGCCGGGTCTTTCACGCACCGCCCAACGTGCTGCATTACGGCCGACCGGGCACCGGGCCCACGCTGGAGGAGGGGATGTTCTTCACCATCGAGCCGATGGTGAACCTGGGGCGGCCCGAGACCAAGGTTCTGGCCGACCAGTGGACAGCCGTGACCCGGGACAAGTCGCTCTCGGCCCAGTTCGAACATTCCGTTGGGGTGACCGCCTCGGGCTGCGAGATCTTTACATTGTCGCCCGCGGGACGGTTTCACCCGACCTGGGGCTAAGGGCCAGGGTGCCGCGCCCCCGATTCTCCGCGTCAGACCACTCTCTTCTTCAAATGCGCATCTTCGCCGGACCGCATGCATCGCCGCCACCCCGCCGGGTGCGGCACGGGCAATGCGTATTTCAGCAAGAGAATGCCGGCAGGGGCGCGCCCTCAGGCGGCCGCAGGGGCCCCGGGCGCGGGATTGCGGCGCATGATCGAGAAGTTCAGCGCCGCGGCGATGGTCACCCATGTCAGGTAAGGTACCAGCAGCAGGCCCGCGAAGGGATCGACCGTGTAGAAGACCACAGCAGTGCCCGCGACCGACAGCCAGAGGCCCGAGACCACCACCATGCCGGCCCGGATGCGCCGCAGGCCGAAAAAGACCGGTGTCCACAGGGTGTTGAGCGACAATTGCAGCGCCCAGAAGGCCATGGCGTAGCCGATACCCTCGGCCATGGCGACACGGGTCGCCGCCCAGGCCATCAGCACATAGAGCGCCGTCCAGGCCAGCGGAAACAGCCAGTTGGGCGGGGTCCAGGGGGGCTTGTTCAGGGATTCATACCATTTCCCCGGCTCGAAGATCGCGCCGGAGGAGGCGGCGGAGATGCATCCCGCCATGAAAACGCCAAACAGAATCCAGTCCATCGGGTCTATATGGCACGGATGCCGCCCCGTTCAATGCCCCCGCTCTGTTCGGAGCGGGTGCGGTCGCGCGCCTCGAGCTGCGCAAAGAGTTGCAGAAGCGCCTCCGCCCGCCCCTCTCCGGCAGCGGCCTCCCGGGTGCGGCGGGCGGCGGCCTCCACGAGAAAGCGGGTCTCGGCCAACGGGCGTGCATGGATCAGCGCCGAGCGGGGCATGACGGTCCCCGCTGCGGCCTGTCCGAGCGCGAGGGTGGCAAGGGCGATCTTGCGCGCGGCACCGGTGCGGGCGCGGCGGCTGACCGAATCGTGGCCTGCCCGGGCGATCTGTCCGCCGATGGCGGCATAGATGTGCCGCGCCGCCAGAATCGCCGGCCGGCACGCCAGCGGCAGACCCGCGACACCGGCCTCGGAGCGGTGGTAGAGCCGGTCCGCCTCGAACAGGAGCTTGCGGGTCATGCGGGCGGTGGCCGGGCCGGGGCCGGGATCGCGGAGGAAGGCCTCGGGCGTGAGGCCCTCTTCCGCCAGCCAGTCGAGGGGCAGGTAGATCCGGCCCGCTGCCGCATCCTCGCCGATATCGCGGGCGATGTTGGTCAGCTGCATGGCCACACCCAGATCGCAGGCCCGCGCGATGACGTCGCCATCGCGGGCCTGCATGATCACGCACATCATTGCCCCCACCGCCGCCGCGACCCGGGCGGAATAGGCGCGCACATCCGACAGCGTTGCGTGGCGGCGGCCCAGGGCATCCCAGGCAAAGCCTTCGAGCAGCGCCTCGGGCAGGGTGCGGGGCATCGCCACCCGGGCCACGAGATCGGCGAATGCGCGATCGGCGGGGCGGTTCGCGGGGCGGCCCTGGTAGATCCGCTCCAGCCGGTCGCGCAGGCCCATGACCGCGCGCACCTTGTCATCGCGCAGGTCCACGGTGTCATCGGCGCAGCGGCAGAAGGCGTAAAGCGCGATGGCCCCGTCGCGCACAGGCCCCGGCAGCAGACGCGATGCGGCATGGAACGAGTAGGACCCGGTGCGGATCGCCGCTTCGCAGGCGGCAAGATCGGCAGCACCGCTCATTCCGCCGCCGCCTGGAACGGGGCTGCGGGCGCTGCGGGCATCGCTGCCGGCACAAGCTTGCCTAGGACCTCGGCCGAGGCGACCACCCCGGGCAGGCCGGCCCCGGGATGGGTGCCTGCCCCCACCAGATAGAGGCCGGGCAATTCCTCCAGCACGTTATGGGGCCGGAACCACGCGCTCTGCAGGATTCGCGGCTCGATCGAGAAACCCGCGCCGAAGGGGCTGAGGTAGCGGTCGCGGAAGGTCTCGGGGGTGAACACTTCCTCGGGGCCGAGGCGCTCCGACAGGCCGGGGAGCAGCCGCTCTTCCAGAACCCTGAGCATCCGGGCCCGGTAGGGCGCGGCCTCGGTGCGCCAGTCCACGGGGTTGTCGCCGCCCAGGTTGGGAACCGGCGAGAGCACATAGAAGGTGTCGTCGCCATCGGGGGCGCAGCTGGGATCGGTCACGCTGGGGCGGTGGACATAGAGGCTCATGTCCTCGGCAAGATGCCGGCGGATGAAGATGTCGCGCAGAAGGCCCGCATAGCGCGAACCGCTGACGATGGTGTGATGGCCGACATCGGCCCATTCGTTCCGCGTGCCCCTGGTGCCGAAATACCACACGAAAAGGCCCATCGACCACCGCGCCCGGGCCACGCGGGTGGCCGACCAGCGCCGCCGGGGCGCATTGCGCAACAGGTGGCTGTAGGTATGGCCCGCATCGGCGTTGGAGACCACGAGATCGGCCTCCAGCACGGTGCCATCCTCGCAGCGCACGCCCGCGGCGCGACCCTCGCGCAGCAGGATTTCGTCCACGGTGGTGGATTGTCGGATCTCGCCGCCCTGTTCGCGGATCACCCGGGCCATGGCCTCGGCGATGGCGGCCACGCCGCCCATCGCGTAATGCACCCCGAATTCCTTTTCGAGGTAGGAGACGAGGATATACATCGAGGTGACATGCAGCGGATCGCCCCCGATGAACAGCGGGTGGAACGACAGCGCCATGCGCAGCCGCTCGTCGCGTACCCTGCGGGCGGCATGAGCATAGACCGACCGGTCCGCCCGCATCAGCCCGAAGGTGGGCAGCACCTTCACCAGATCGCGAAAGCGGTGCATCGAGCGCCGCCCCAGATCCTCGAAGCCGAAGGCATAGCGCCGCTCGCTGTCCCGCAGGAAGCGGTCGTATCCGGCGAGGTCGCCGGGCGACAGGCGCGCCACTTCGGCGCGCATCGCCTCGGTCGAGCCGGAGGCGGTGAAATGCGATCCGTCGGGAAAGGTGATCCTGTAGAACGGATCCAGGGCGCGCAGGTCCACATCGGCGTCGAAATCGCGGCCGCAATCGGCCCAGAGTTCGCGAAACAGCTGCGGCACCGTGACGATGGTGGGGCCAAGATCAAAGCGGTGGCCGTCGCGCCAGATGGCCGAGCCGCGGCCGCCTGCGCTTTCGAGCCGGTCGAGGACCGTGACGCGGTAGCCCTTGGCGCCCAGCCGCATCGCCGCCGACAGCCCGCCGATGCCCGCGCCGATGACAAGGGCGCGAGGGCGCCCGTCGGGGCCTGTGGCGGCTGCGGGTCGGGCGGAGGCGGAGTCGGTATGTGTCAGCATGGGTTGACAATATCAGTGTCAATTTCTTTTACAACAGAATGTCAGGCCGGGCGGACAGTTTTTGCCCCGCGCCCGCCCCGGGGCCAGGCGCGGCGCTTTCCAATCGCGCGCGGGCATGGCACATCAGGGGTGTCACGCGCATCGGAGGCAGGCGCCATTCAGACGGTTTCCTTCAGCTTGTACCGCTTTGCCGGGCCCGGCGCGCGGCTTTGGGCGTTCACGCAGATGCTGCTGGCGCGGCCCGGGCTGGCGCGCACGCCCGACATCGGTTTCTGGAAGCTGCTGGGCAGCGGCACGGGCGAGGGGTTCACCCCGCGGCCCAATACCGCCGTCTATGCCATCCTCGCCACATGGCCCGATCTGGCCACCGCCCGCCGCCAGGTCCGGCAGGCCCCCGTCTTTCGCCGCCATGCCGCCCGGGCCTGCGAAAGCTGGACCGTCTATCTGGGCCCCGCCAGCGCCCGCGGCCACTGGAGCGGGCAGGCCCCTTTCCAGCCCGGCACCGACCTGCCCGAGGGGCCGGTGGCCGCCCTCACCCGGGCCACGATCCGGCCCTCGGTGCTGTTGCGGTTCTGGGGCCGGGTGCCCGCGATCAGCGCTGTGATCGGGGCCAACCGCGACGTGGCCTTCAAGATCGGCGTCGGAGAAGTGCCCTGGCTGCACCAGGTCACCTTCTCGATCTGGCCCGATACCGACAGCATGGCCCGCTTTGCCCGGCACGATGGCCCCCATGCTCGGGCCATCCGCGCCGTCCGCGAGGAGGGCTGGTTTTCCGAGGAACTCTATGCGCGGTTCCGCATTCTGGACGCGCAGGGAACATGGGCGGGGGGCGATCCGCTCTCCGCACTTCGCAGCAAGGCAGATATCGCATGACCCAGCCGTTTCCCTTCTCCGCCATCGTGGGCCAGGACGAGATGAAGGAGGCGCTGATCCTCACCGCCATCGACCCCGGCATAGGCGGGGTTCTGGTCTTTGGCGAGCGCGGCACCGGCAAATCCACCGCAGTGCGCGCGCTGGCGGCCCTGCTGCCGCCGATCGAGGCGGTCGAGAACTGCCCCAACAATTCCGCCCGTCCCGAGGACGTGCCCGAATGGGTGCAGGGGGCCGGCCACAAGCTGGTGAAGAAGCCCACCCCGGTGATCGACATGCCGCTGGGCGCGACCGAGGACCGGGTTGTCGGCGCGCTGGACATCGAGCGGGCCCTGACCCGGGGCGAGAAGGCCTTTGAGCCGGGATTGCTGGCGCGGGCCCATCGCGGCTATCTCTATATCGACGAGGTCAACCTGCTGGAGGATCACCTTGTCGATCTGCTGCTCGATGTCGCCGCCTCCGGAGAGAACGTGATCGAGCGGGAGGGGCTGTCCATCCGCCATCCGGCGCGGTTCGTGCTGGTGGGGTCGGGCAACCCCGAGGAGGGGGAATTGCGCCCCCAGCTTCTTGACCGGTTCGGCCTGTCGGTGGATGTCTCCTCGCCGCGCGACATCGAGGCGCGCATCGAGGTGATCCGCCGCCGCGACGCCTATGAGCGCGACCGCGAGCCCTTTCTCAAGCGCTGGCGCACGCAGGATACGCGGCTGCGCAAGGCGATCCTGGCTGCGCGGGAACGCCTGGCCACCATCGAGACCCCCGAGGCGGCGCTGCGCGATTGCGCGGCGCTGTGCCTGGAGCTTGGGGCGGACGGGCTGCGCGGGGAACTGACGCTGCTGCGGGCGGCGCGCGCCCATGCCGCCCATGCCGGAGACGCGGCCGTCACCCGCGCCCATGTGGCCCATGTGGCGCCGATGGCCCTGCGCCACCGCCTGCGCCGCGACCCGCTCGACGAGGCCGGCTCGGCCACGCGGGTGGCCCGCGTCGTCGAGGAGGTTCTCGGGTGAGCACCGCTGCCCGCTGGGAGAGGATGCGGCTGGCGCTGTCGCTTCTGGCGGTCGATCCGGCGGGGCTTGGCGGGCTGTGGGTCCGGGCGCGGGCCGGGCCGGTGCGCGATGCGCTGGTGGCGGCCCTGCCCGAGGCGCTGGCCCCCCTGCCCCTGCGCCGCGTGCCCCCCGGCATCGACGATGATCAGCTGTTTGGCGGCATCGACCTGACGGCGACGCTGGCGGCGGGCCGCGTGGTGCGCAGCACCGGCCTGCTGGGCGCGGGGCCGGTGGCGATGGTGATGCCCATGGCCGAGCGCGCCTCCCGGGGGCTGGCGGCACGGCTGGCCGCCGCGCTGGACGACGGGCCGGGCCATGTGCTGGTGGCCCTCGACGAAGGCGCCGAGGATGACGAGGCGCTGGCCCCGGGGCTGAGCGAGCGTCTGGCGCTCCACCTCGATCTGTCGGATCTTGCCTGGCACGGGCGCCGCCCCGTGGCCCCCGATGCCACCGCGATCCTCGGCGCGCGCAGCGCCCTCGGCCTTGTGGAGATCCCGCAGGCGGTGCTGGAGGACCTGACCCGCCTTGCCGCGCGTCTGGGCGTGGTCAGCCTGCGCGCGCCCAGCCTCGCGCTGGCCTGCGCGCGGGCCTCGGCGGCGCTGGCGGGGCGTGGCCATCCGGTGGAGGAGGACCTGCGCATCGCGCTCGATCTGGTCCTGGCACCCCGGGCAACGATGCTGCCCGCGCCCGCACCCGAGGAACAGCCCGAAAATGAGGCCCCGCCCCCCGACGAGGCCCCGCCACCGCCCGAGGAGGACGGCACGGACGACGACCGCCCCGCCCCCCCCGAGGCCGAGCCGGAGCCGGAGGAGGCGGACGAGGCGAGCGGGCCGCTCTCGGACATTCCCGACGAGATCCTGCTGGAGGCGGTGCGCGCGG
>JAFIEC010000197.1 GCA_020832725.1 Paracoccaceae bacterium
GAACCTGTTCTGGGCCTTTGCCTACAACACGGCGCTGATACCGGTTGCGGCGGGCGTGCTGTATCCGGCGTTCGGGCTGCTGCTGTCGCCCATTCTGGCGGCAGGGGCGATGACGCTGTCCTCGCTGTTCGTACTGGGCAATGCGCTGCGGCTGCGGGGGCTGGGGCCGGTGTCGGGCGGGAAGGGGCACCCGCCGGGCAAGGGGGACGCCGCACCGCAGGTCGCCGCGCTGCCCCGGGCGGCATGATGTCAGAGAGGGAAGAGCGCATGAATATCGGAGATGTGGCCGCGCGCACGGGCCTGCCTGCCAAGACCATCCGCTATTACGAGGAGATCGGCCTTGTGCAGCCCCGCCGCAATGACAACGGCTATCGCGATTTCGGGCCGCGCGACCTGCACAACCTTGCCTTTCTGGGCCGGGCGCGGGCGCTGGGCTTCTCGATCGAGGATTGCCGGGTGCTGCTGGCCCTGTACCGCGACGAGGGGAGGGCCAGCGCCGATGTCAAGCGCGTGGCCCAGGTCCATCTGGCGCGGATCGACGACAAGATCACCCAGCTTCAGGAGATGCGCGCCACACTCGCCGCGCTGGTTGCGGCCTGCGCGGGCGATGCCCGCCCCGATTGCCCGATCCTGTCGGACCTCGCCACGCGGCTGTCTGGGGATGCCGCCTGAGCGCAACACCCCCTGGCGGGCCCGGCACCTGGCCCGGCACATGTTCCCCCGGCTCAGCCTTTCTCGAAGAAGGGCGTGCCCGGCTCTCCCAGCAGGAAGCGCGCCTGCCGGGCCTCGATCTCCTCGAAGCCGATCAGCGTCTTGAACGCGCCCATTCCGGTGACGGGCCGGGGCAGCGAAGCGGTGCTGCGCGCGGCGGCAAGCGCCGAAAGGTTCTCCTGCAGGGCGGCCGTGGCGCTCATCAGCCCGACGAGGGGGAAGACGGCGAGCCCCGCCACCTCCTCGATCTCGGCGGGGGCCAGCCCCTCCAGCCAGCCCAGCACCTGCAACGACAGCGGCACGCCCACCGCCGCGCGCAGGCGGCGCAGGCCCGCGAGGTCGGTGAAACAGCGCGATATGGGCTGCACCAGATCGGCGCCCGCAGCCACATAGGCCTGTGCCCGCGCGATGGCCTCGTCCTCGGTGGTGGCGTCGGTGCGCGCGATGATCAGCGTGTCGGGGTCGCGCCGCGCCTCGATGGCGGCGCGGATCTTGGCCGTGCCCTCGGCCATCGGCAGCACCTCGATGGTGTTTGCTGCGGCCGGGCAGCGCTTGGGGACGGACTGGTCCTCGAGGATCATGCCCGCAACGCCCGCCTGCTCGAACTCGCGCACGGTGCGCATCACGTTGATGGCGTTGCCATAGCCGGTGTCGGTATCGGCGATCAGCGGCACATCGGTGGCATTCACCATGTGGCGCACGACATTGAGGTTCTCCGTCATCGTATAAAGCTCGACGTCCGGCAGACCCAGATGCGAGGCCGACACGCCAAAGCCCGTGCTCATCACCGCCTCGAAGCCCGCCTGCGCCGCCAGTTTCGCCGACAGCGCGTCATAGACCCCGGCAGCCCACAGGGTGCGCCCCGCGCGCAGCCGGGCCGCAACCTCTGCCCGCCCGGTCATGCCACGCCCTCCGCCCGGTCGCGGGCGTGCAGGTAGCCGATCAGCCCCCCATGTTCCAGCATCATGCGATCTCCTTCAGACAGGGGTTCGACCGGCAGCGTGGTGCCCCGGGTCAGGTTGCGCAGGGTGGCCGAGGTCCAGTCGAGTTCCAGCTCGTCCCAGCGCTGCACGAATTCAAGGATGCCGGGGCAGGCCGCCTGGGGAAACCCCATGGCGATCTCGCCGCGCCAGTAGCCCGGAGAGAAGCTTTCGGCGATCACACCCGCCAGCCCCAGATGGCGCATGGCGATCATCGGCGGATAATGCGGGTGGCCATAGCCGAAGTTGCGCCCACCCACCAGCAGATCACCCGGCCGCACCTTTTCGGCAAAGTCGGGCTCGTAATCCTGCATCGCCACGGCGGCCAGGGCGGCGGGGTCTTTCAGCTTGATGTTGCTGACACCCACGATGGCATCCACGTCGAAGTCGGGTTCGTCAAAGATCCAGGCCACCCGGCCACGCAGGTTTTCAAGGGCCATGCGTGTCTCCCTCAGAGATACTTGCGCGGGTCGGCGATCCGGCCCTCGATGGCCGATGCCGCCACCGCCGCAGCGTTGACGATGAAAATCTCCGACTCGGTGCTGCCCATCCGCCCGCGCACGTTCAGCGTGCCCGTCGAGACCGCCCGCTGCCCCGCCGACATCACCCCCATGCGACCAAAGCAGTAATCGCAGGACGAGGAGGTCACGAACGCCCCCGCCGCGATCAGGTCGGTCAGCAGGCCCTCCTCGGCGGCCTGGCGCATGATGTCCTGGCTGGTGGGCACCACATGCAGCTGAAAGCCGGGCTTGATCTGGCGGCCCCGCAGCACGGCGGCAGCGGCGCGCAGATCCTCCAGCCGGCCCGAGGCGCAGGAGCCGAGATAGCCCACCTGCACCTCGGTGCCGGTCACTTCGGACAGGTTGCGGGTATTGGCGGGGCTGGGCGGGATCACCGCCACCGGCTCCAGCCCGGTCACGTCGATCTCGTGGACGGCCGTATAGGTTGCGTCAGGGTCCGAGGAGAGCGGCTCGATCTGCAGCCGCGCGCGCGGCAGGGCATAGGCGAGGCTGTCGGCGTCGGGATTGATGATCGCGGTGATCGCGCCTGTGAACATGGCCAGTGCCGTGATCGTCTGCCGCCCCTCGATCGAGATGTCGGCCAGTGCCGGGCCGCCGATCTCCAGCACCTGAAAGCGGCAGGAGGCCGGGCCCAGCACCCGCACGATATGGTGAAAGACGTCCCGCGCCATGACCCCGGGCGAGAGCTTGCCCGTGAGGTTCACGCGCACGGTGCCGGGTACCTGGATCTGGATGTATTCCTTGACGAAGGCTTCCAGCAGATGCCTGCGCACCCCGATCGCCAGCGTCCCGAAGGTGCCAAGCTGCGAGATATGCCCGTCGAAATGCACGGCAAAGGCGCCCGGCGTGGCATAGCCAAACTCTGCCGCGACCTGATGTCCGATGCCCACCCGCTCGTGGACGGGCACGCCCTGTTCGGCACCCCAGTCGCGGGTGATCTTGTGCAATTCCTCTTC
>JAFIEC010000204.1 GCA_020832725.1 Paracoccaceae bacterium
GAGGCCATGGCGGGTTGGCTGTCGTCGATCAGCCCATCCACGGCCACGATCGCGGGGGCGCTGTCGATCTCGCCCGGCTTCATGATGACAGAGGCTGCGGCGCGAATACTCGGCCCCTATGACACGCCCTTTGCCGAAAACCCGCTTGCCCCCATCGCCGAGGCATTCCGCTATGACCATGTCTGCGCCAGGGCGGGCCCGGATTTCTTTGTCTGCGCCACCAATGTGCGCAGCGGCAAGATCAGGGTCTTTTCGGGCGACGAGATCACGCCCGCGGCTCTGCTTGCCTCAGCCTGTCTGCCGACCCTGTTCCGCGCGGTGGAGATCGAGGACCCGGAGACAGGCCGGACCGAGGCCTATTGGGACGGCGGCTATTCCGGCAACCCCGCGCTCTATCCGCTGTTTCGCCCGCATCTGCCCGCCGACATCGTGATCGTGAACATCAATCCGCTGTACCGCGAAGAGGTGCCGCGCACCGTCCGCGACATCGCCGACCGGGTCAACGAGATCAGCTTCAACTCCTCGCTGATGAGGGAATTGCGCGCCATCGCCTTTGTCAGCCGCCTGATCGGCCAGGGAGCACTGCACCGCGGCGAGATGCGCGAGGTACTGGTCCACAAGATCGCGGATGACGGGCTGATGACCCAGCTTTCGGTGGCCACCAAGATCCTGCCCAATCCGGTCATCCTCGACCGCCTGCGACAGGCGGGCCGGGCTGCGGGAGAGGCGTTTCTGGCCGCGCATCTTGATGATCTGAACGAGCGTTCATCCGTCGACATGCAGGCGCTTTACGGCTAGCCCGCGCCCCCTGCAGAGAGGGCCCGGCACGGTTTTCGCGCCGGCCGTCACGACGGCGTCACGCGCTGTCGCTATCCTTTCTTGTGGGAGGACAGGCGGCATGATCAGGATATTGACGGTCTGTCCGGGCAATGATGCAGGCTCCATCCTGCTGGAGAGCATCCTGCGCACCCATGGGCGCGGGAGGCTGGAGGTGTGCTCGGCGGGAACCGCGCCGCAGGGGGTGCTGCACGGGGGTGTGGCGGCGCTGCTGGCCGAGCTGGGCCACGACGCGGCCCCGCTGCACCCGAAGCCCCTTCCCCTGCCCGATGAGGGTGCGGGCTTTGATCTGGTGATCGCGCTGATGCCGGGGCTGTCGGATGTGCTGCCACACGATCTGGGGCCGGTCGCGGAATGGGCGCTGCCCGACCCGCTGCACGAGGCGGCGCTGGGCCCTCGCGCGCTGGCGGACGGGCTTCGGACGGCCTGCATGACCCTGCATGCCCGCGCCTCTGCCCTTCTGGCGCTGCCGCTGGAGGACATGGACCGCGACGTGCTGCGCGCCCGGGCGGAGCGGATCGGACATCTGTTCTGAGAGGCGGCGCCCGCCCGCCTGCGCATTGCCTTTCTCCGTTCGCTTGAAACTCCGCGCGACGGGGCGTAGGCCGCTTGCATGAACCTGTCGATCGTCACCGGGCGGCCTGCGCCCTGCCCCGCGCCCTTCAACATGGCCGCCCATGTGCTGGCCCATGCCGGTGCCATGCCCGACCGAATCGCACTGGCGGTGTTGGGGCCTTCGGGTGCGGACCGCTGGTCCTTCGGGCGGCTGGAACGGGCTGTGCTCGGGGTCGCGGGGGCGCTGGAGGCGCGCGGGCTGGAGCCGGGAGCCCGGGTGCTGTTGCGCATCGGCAATGACGTGGATTTTCCGCTGGCGTTTCTGGGCGCGATTGCGGCGGGGCTGGTTCCGGTGCCCACCTCCAGCCGGCTGACCCCGTCCGAAGTGGCCGATATCGCGGCACAGGTCACGCCCGCGCTGGCGCTCCATGGCCCGGGTATCGCCCCGGAGGCGCTGCCCTGCCCTTGCCTCGGCCCCGATGCGCTGCGGGCCATGCGCGACCATGCGCCCGGCAGCTATCGCCCCGCCCGGCCTGACGATCTGGCCTATCTCGTCTTCACCTCGGGCACCGCTGGCCGGCCACGGGCGGTGATGCATGCCCATCGCGCATTATGGGCACGGCGCATGATGCACGAGGGCTGGTATGGCCTGAGCGCAGACGACAGGATGCTCCACGCCGGGGCCTTTAACTGGACCTACACGCTGGGCACAGGCCTGCTCGATCCGTGGTCGGTCGGTGCAACCGCGCTGATCCCGGCGGGCGGGGCCGACCGGCACACGCTGCCGCTTCTGCTGGCGCGGCACGGGGCCACGATCTTTGCGGCGGCCCCGGGGGTCTATCGCCAGATCCTCGGCACCGACGCCCCCCTGCGCCTGCCCGACCTGCGTCACGGTCTGGCCGCCGGAGAGAAGCTGCCCGCCACCCTCCGCGCAGAGTGGCAGGCCCGCACCGGCACCGATATCCACGAGGCCTATGGCATGTCGGAATGCTCCACCTTCATCTCGGGCAGTCCGGGGCGGCCTGCGCGGCCCGGCACGCTGGGCTGGCCGCAGGAGGGACGACAGGTGGCAATCCTCGGCCCCGATGGCGCGCCCGTGCCACGCGGACAGCCCGGATTGATCGCCGTGCATCGCGACGACCCGGGGCTGATGCTGGGCTACTGGGGCGCCGAGGAGGAAGCCCGCGCGCGGTTTCGCGGGCCATTTTTCGTGCCCGGAGACGTCGCACAGATGGAGGAAGACGGCGCGCTGCGCTATCTGGGGCGCAACGATGACATGATGAACGCGGGCGGCTTTCGCGTCTCGCCGCTGGAGGTGGAGGCGGTGCTGATGGCACTGCTCGGTGTCGAGGAGGCTGCGGCGGCAGAGGTCGAGGTGAAGGCCGACACCAGCGTCATCGCGGCCTTCTACACCGGCGCGGCCCCCCTTCCCGAAGCACGCCTTGCCGCCCATTGCGCGGAACATCTGGCCGAATACAAGCGCCCGCGCCTGTTCGTCCATTGCACCACCCTGCCCCGCAACCCCAACGGCAAGCTGCTGCGCCGCCAGCTCGCCCAGGAATGGAGGCCCCGGCAATGACCCAGGCCCTGATCCGCCTCGACATCCTGTCGGACCCTGTCTGCCCCTGGTGCCTGATCGGCAAGTCATGGCTCGACCGGGCGCTGGAGGCCGCGCCCGACCACCCGTTCGCGGTGGAATGGCACCCCTTCCAGCTGAACCCCGACATGCCCCGCGAGGGGATGGACCGGCGCGCCTATCTGGAGGCCAAGTTCGGCGGCCAGGAGGGGGCGGTGAAGGTCTATTCCCGCATCATGCAGGCCGCCGAGGAGGCCGGGGTGGCAATCGCCCTCGATCGCATGACCCGGATGCCCAACACACTGGATGCGCACCGGCTGATCCATTGGGCCGGGCTCGAGGGGATGCAGGGACGCGTTGTCGACGGGCTGTTTCGCGCCTTCTTCCGCGAGGGGCGCGACATCGGCGACCCGGAGGTGCTGGCCGATATCGCGACGGCTGCGGGGATGGAGCGCGAGATGGTGATCCGGCTTCTGGCCTCGGAGGCCGATGCCGAGGATATCCGCGCCCGCGACGCCCATGCCCGCGCCCGGGGCGTGAACGGCGTGCCCACCTTCGTGATCGGCGATGCCCATGTGCTGACCGGGGCACAGCAGCCCGCCCTCTGGGGGCAGGTGATCGAAGAGCTGACCCGCCGCCACAAGGCCTCCGAGACATGAGCTACGCATGAGCCTTCCCCCGCCCGAGGCACCCGTCGCGCAGACCGCAGCCGCCACCGCGCCACCTCCTCCCGGGGGGCCGCAACAGGCGCTGCGCTTTCCCGAGTTCATCGCGCTGGTGGCACTGCTGTTCTCGACCGTGGCCTTTTCCATCGACGCGATGCTGCCCGCGCTGCCCGACATCGCCGCCGAACTCAGCCCCGGACTCCCGAACGCGGCGCAACTGATCGTGACCTCCTTCCTGCTCGGGCTGGGGATGGGCACGCTGGTGGCGGGGCCGCTCTCGGATGCGCTGGGGCGGCGACCGGTGATCCTGGGCGGTATCGCCCTCTATCTTGCGGGGTCGGTGGCAGCGATCATCGCGGGCTCGCTGGAGCTCTTGCTGCTGGCCCGCTTCGTGCAGGGGCTGGGGGGTGCGGGGCCGCGCACGGTGACCATCGCGCTGATGCGTGACCTTTATGCCGGGCGGATGATGGCGCGGATCATGTCCATCGTCATGACGGTCTTCCTGATGGTTCCGGCGCTGGCTCCGTGGATGGGGCAGATCATCATCAACCTCGCAGGGTGGCGCTGGGTGTTCGGCTCGTTTCTGGTGTTCGGGGCGCTGTCGTTCCTGTGGTTCGGCCTGCGTCAGCCCGAGACCCACCCGGCCGAGCGCCGCCGCGCGCTGACCTCGGCCTCTTTCCTCGCCGCCGGCCACGAGGTGCTGAGCCATCCGGTCGTGCTGCGCTATACCCTTGTGCTGACGCTGGGTTTTGCGCAGATGTTCGCCTTTCTGGCCTCGTCCCAGCAGATCTTCGACATCAGCTTTGCCCGCCGGGAGGAGTTTCCCTTCTGGTTTGCCATGATGGCGCTGGTCACGATCTTTGCCACCTTCCTCAATGCGGCCCTTGTGGTGCGTGTGGGGATGCGGCCGCTGGCGCGGATCGCCTATGGCGGACAAAGCCTCCTCAGCCTGACGGTGGCGTGCCTTTTCGGGTTCGGCCTTGTACAGGGCGAGACGGCGTTTGTTGTATTTTTCATATGGGGTTCGTCGATCTTCTTCATGTCAGGTCTTACCTTTGGAAACCTCAACGCCCTTGCGATGGAGCCGATGGGCCATCTGGCCGGGATGGCGGCGGCGTTTATCGGGGCGGCCTCCACCATGGCGGCAGTGGTGATCGCCATTCCCATCGGGCTGGCCTTTGACGGCACGCCCCTGCCGGTCATGATCGGCGCGGCGGTCTGTTCGTCGCTGGCGCTGTCGCTGATGTGGCGCGCGCCACGGGTCGGGCCCCGCCCGCAACCCTAGAGGCCGGGCCCGAGCGACGGGAGCATCGGCCAAGGCGCATGCGCGGCACATCTCGGGGCCGGCGCGCCACCCCGTACTTGCCGCGCTGCGGGCGAGCGTGTCCGCTCAGCCCGCTTCGCGCAACAGGCGCGCGGCACGGGGCGCGAAATAGGTCAGGATGCCGTCACAGCCCGCCCGGCGAAAGGCCAGCAGCGACTCCATCATCGCCCCGTCGCCGTCGATCCAGCCGCGCTCGGCCGCGCCCGCGATCATCGCGTATTCGCCCGACACCTGATAGGCATAGGTCGGCGCGCCGAAACGCTCCTTCACCCGCTGGCAGATGTCGAGATACGGCATACCGGGCTTGACCATCACCATGTCCGCCCCCTCGGCGAGGTCGCGTTCGATCATGCGCAAGGCCTCGTCGGAATTGCCCGGGTTCATCTGATAGGTCTTCTTGTCGCCGCTCAGCGCGCCGCTTGCCCCCACCGCATCGCGGAACGGGCCATAGAAGGCCGAGGCGTATTTCGCCGAATAGGCCATGAGCGCCACATCGGGCATGCCCGACCGCTCCAGTGCCGCCCGCATCACGCCGATACGCCCGTCCATCATGTCCGACGGGCCGAGGATGTCGGCCCCCGCCTCGGCATGGGCCAGAGCCTGACGCTCCAGCGCCTCCAGCGTCTCGTCGTTGAGGATGATCCCGTCGCGCACCAGACCGTCATGGCCAAGCGCGTTGTAGGGGTCCAGCGCCACATCCAGCATCACCGCGACCTCCGGTACCGCCGCCTTGATGGCACGGGTGGCGCGGTTGACAAGGTTGTCGGGGTTCCAGGCCTCCTCGCAGGTCTCGGTCTTGAGCGCGGGGTCGGTATAGGGAAACAGCGCCAGAACGGGGATACCCAGCTCCGCCGCCTCATGGGCCGCGCGCACCGCAAGATCGACGCTGAGACGATCCACCCCGGGCATCGAGGGCACAGGCTCGGCCACGCCTTCGCCGTCGCGCACGAAGATCGGCCAGATCAGGTCCGAGACCGAAAGCCGGTTCTCCTGCACGAGGGCGCGCAGGCCGGGCGTGCGGCGAAGACGGCGGGGACGTGCAGCGGGATAGGGGGCGATGATCGGGCGCATGGGCGGCTTTCTGCTGGCTGTGACGCGAATGTGAGCTTAAACCGCAGATGCGCCCAAAGAAAAAGCCGAATCCTGCCGCTATTCGGCCTTTGAATCTGCCCGGCCATCCACCTAGTGTGCGCCAACCTTGGCCCCGGGACATCCGCATTGAGCCTCTACAGCCAGATCTTTCAGGTGATCGACCTCCGCTCATTCTCGAGCGTGTGGTACTGGATTACGCTTGCCGCCGTGTGGTCCACGGTCAGCCACTGGATCCTCGGGGTGCCCTTCGACCTTGTGAACCGGGCGCGCAAGCATGGGGGAGCGGCGATCGAGGAGCTGGAGACGCTGGTGCGCATCAACATCAGCCGCACGCTCTATATCGCTGATGTCGCAGGCAGTTGGGTGGTGGCGCTCAGCTTCTTCGGGCTGGGCGTGCTGGGCGTGCTGGCCATCGGCTACGGGGTCACGCTGGCCCAGGCGGTGATGCTGATCGTGGTGCCGGTCGCGGCGGTGCGGGCGCTGGGGGTACGGCTGGCCCGGCGCATCCGGCGCGACAACCTGTCGGGGGCGCAGCTTATCCGGGCGATGGCGCGGCATCGCACAATGGTGCAGGTGATCGGCATCACCTCGATCATGGTCACGGTCTTCTACGGGATGTGGAAGACGATGTGGTTTCATTTCTACTGACCGCGCCTGTTGACACCGCCGCCGCATCCGATAGCTGACCGCCATGACAGAGACCCCCCGCATCCGCGCAGCCGCGCGCGTGACCGTCTCGGGCGCGCCCGAGGGCCATGACGCCCGCCTCGTCCTCCGCGCACTGGAGGACGGAGCGCCCGCCGCGGTGCATGTCGCGCGCGACGACCGGCGACTGGAGGCGATGCGCGCGGCGCTGGCCTTCTACGCGCCGGGCGTGGCGGTGCTC
>JAFIEC010000208.1 GCA_020832725.1 Paracoccaceae bacterium
TTGCGCCAGCGATAATACGTCGGCTCCGTCACGCCGATCTGACGCACCGCGTCGGAGATCGCCATGCCCTGGCCGTGCAGAACTTCAACCTGCCGAAGCTTCAGCACGATATCTTCGGGTTTGTCTCGCTTTCCTGCCATCTCTGGTCCTCCTGAAACGGGATGATTCTATCCCAGTTCGTGGACCACTTCAGTGGGGGCACTCCAGGCGATAGCTGCCCGATCGAGCACGAAGGCGTTGCCTCGGTGCCGATGCACGACGTCTGAGACAGGCTGAGGAACGCGCGCAGGATCGAACGAGGACAGCACCCAGAGCAGCGGGATTCCTTCGCGCTCGTAATGGATGCACCGCTGCGACACTTCCGTCTGGAAGGTGTGGGACATCTGGTACTCGACCGCGAACTGACCGAAGTCGCGCCAAGATGCTAGAACGTCGGGGTATCTGCCTGTCGCGTTCTCCGTGGGCGGCAGGTACTCGTCAACAGCCACCCCTTCGCATCGCTCATCAAGCGCGCAGAGTTCCGCGATCAACTCGCACATGCGGCGGTGCGTCTCCGACTCCTGCTTGCCGAGGTACTGCGCCGCGCGCGCATCGTTCGGGTGCATGTTGCGGCCCGTGTACCATGGGCAGCGCGGATCCGACCCTTGGTAGTGGGAGAACAGCGGGCGACCTTGCGCCGTCGTGATGTAGACCTTGCCATGGCAGGCGATGCAGCGGGCGACCAATCCCGTCTTGCCGTGGCGATGGTCCGTAATCCCCGCGCGCAATGACTCCCAGCCGTCGCGCGACATGGCGAGCAGTTCACGGGCCGAGAGTGGCCCAAGGTCGTCGAAGATGACTTCTTCGATGATGCGGCGCGGTGGGCGGGTCATGAGCACAGTATAGCGGGTGCAGTGTCTCAAACAAACAACATCTAGCGCCCACAAGCCCGGTTCCGTGCTCATGGGGACGGATGCAAGTGCTTTTGCACGGGCGCCACACCGAGTGGCCGGTTAGCAACGGAGTGGGACCGATGACCGACCTGAACACTCTGTTCAAAGCCAACCTGAACGCTCGTCTTGCCACCCCACTCGCCGCGTCGGCTCCGCCCAGCGTGATCGAGCGGACCTTGCCCTCGATGCGCCTGGTCAAGATCCAGGTCATTGTCGTAGCGCCGACAACGAGGCGAATGCCACGGGCGTCTGGGTCACTATTGATCGAGGGGTCCAAGTAGAAGGTGGTGCCCTGGCCGCGCTTGATCTTCGCGATGGCTGTGCGCTTCGTGAGGTCGAGATGGGGCATGGCTCTGCAACGTCCTTTTCAACAGTCGAGGACGGTTTACGACCGTATGCCGAGCGCGATGACCAGTTAATTTTATATGTATAGCAATGCTCTATCAAATTTTCACAGCGTATTGAGGTAGAGCATGGCGCAGCGGCGAACCCCTTCTTATCAATTGGTCGTAGGTTCGAATCCTACCGGGCTCACCAATTATTCCCGCATCCCAGCCGTGTGACCCTGCCTGCAAAGGCGGGGGCGCGCGCGCGGCTTGGCGGGGAGGGGGCTGCGCGGATGGCGCGGCCCCCCTTCTCTGCGCCCTTACCCCGACAGGCTTTCGCGCATCCGGTCGAAGACCGCATCCACCGCGCTTTCCTGGGTGACAATGCCGGGCGACAGGCGCAGGACGGGGCCTCGGGCGTCCATCCCATAGCCGTGCTGGCGCATGTCGGCCACCAGGGCCGCGGCGCGCTCGGCGTCGGGCAGGCGCATCATCACCGCGCCGCCCCGGCGTTCGGCCTCACGCGGGGAATGGAGGGGCAGGCCCAGATCGTCGGCCCGGGCGATGATGCGCTCCACCAGCCGGCGGTTGTGGGCGATGATCGCCGCGCGGTCCTGGGCCAGCATCCATTCCAGTCCCGGCAACGAGGCAAGGGCCGCCACCGAGGGCGGTGTGCCGGTGTCGAAGCGGCGGATGTCGGGGGCATAGGAAAAGGCGTCGAGGTCCCACGAGAACGGGTTCTCCTGCGAGAACCATCCCCGCGCCTCGGGCTGCAGCTCGGGCAGGAGCGTGGCATCGGCATGGATGATCCCCGCCCCCGGCGCGCCGCACAGCCATTTCAGGCTGGTGGACAGCACGAAATCCACCGCCGGGTCGCGGGCATCGAAGGGCAGGAGCCCCGCCGCCTGGGTAATGTCCACCGCGATCAGGCTGCCCATGTCGCGGCCATGGGCGACAAGGGCCGCGTGGTCCATGCGGGCCGAGGCGATGGAGGTGACCCATGTCAGCAGCGCCAACCCCACGTCGGGGCCCCAGCGGTCGATGAAATCCGCGGTTTCCACCCAGGGCCGCCCCTCGGAGAGGGGCACCGTGTCGAGGCGAAAGCCCATTCTGGGTGCCAGCCCCGCCAGCAGGAAATGCAGCGACGGAAAGCAATCGGCCGTCACCAGCACCCGCTTGCCCCGCAGCATCCCCTCGGGCAGGGCGCGCATGATCGCGTGCAGCCCGTCGGTGACCGTCTCGCAGGTGGTCAGCGTACCCTCGGGCGCGTTGATGAGCTGCCGCCAATGGTCGATGAAGGCCTGCCGCTTGCCCATCACATAGCCCCATTGGGCATCGTTGGGCGCAGACCAGACGCGGGCGAATTCGGCCATGGCATTGGCCATCGCCTCTTCCTTGCCGGGATAAAGCCCGATGGAATGATACAGGAAATACCCGGCGCCTTCGGAATTGTGCGACATGTCGTGTCCCTTGTGTCAGAGGCGTGTCAGAGGCGTGTCAGAAGCCCAGCAGCCGGGGCAGCCACAGGCTGAAATCCGGCACGGCGGCGATCAGGCCAAGGCCCGCCACATTGACCGCGAGAAAGGGCATGTTCGCCCGGATGAGCGGCCCCAGCCCGCAGCCCGCGATGCGTTCGGCGGCAAAGAGGCAGACGCCCAGCGGCGGGGTCAGCAGCCCGATGTTCAGGTTGAGGATCGCCACCACACCGAAATGCAGCGGGTCGATGCCCGCCTGCACCGCCGCCGATGCCAGCAGCGGGCCAAAGAGGATGATGACCGTGGTCGGGTCGATGAACATGCCCATCACCAGCAGGATCGCGTTGAACACCAGCAGCGTGCCGAGATAGCCCATCTCCCAGCCCGAAATCTGGGCCGCCACCATGCGCGGGACGTTCTCCATGCCCATCACCCACGAGAATGCTGCCCCGCAGCCGACGATGATGAGCAGCTGCCCCGAAAACAGGGCCGAGCGCTGGAACACCGATCCCAGCTCGCGCAGCGAGATGGAGCGGTAGAGCACCATCGAGACGATCAGCGCATAGGCGGCCGCGACCGCCCCGGCCTCGGTCGGGGTCATCAGCCCGCCCATCAGCCCGGCAAGGATGATCACCGGGATCATCAGCGGCACCAGCGCCTGTCCGCCGGCCACG
>JAFIEC010000220.1 GCA_020832725.1 Paracoccaceae bacterium
GGGATGCTGGTTCTGGAAGAGCTGGAACACGCCCGCGCCCGGGCGGCCAGGATCTATGCCGAGCTCACAGGCTATGGGGCCACCTCCGACGGCCATGACATGGTCGCCCCCTCCGGCCAGGGTGGAGAGCGGTCCATGCGCCTTGCAATCTCCACCCTGCCCGAGGGTCGCAAGGTCAGCTACATCAATGCCCACGCCACCTCTACGCCTCCGGGGGACGTCACCGAAGTCGAGGCGATCCGGCGTGTGTTCGGGGCCGATGCGGTGCCTCCGATCAGCTCCACCAAGTCGCTGACCGGCCATTCGCTGGGCGCCACGGGCGTGCACGAGGCGATCTATTCGCTGCTGATGATGCAGGGCGGGTTCATCGCCGCGTCCGCCAATGTCGGAACGCTCGACCCGGCCCTGCACCCCCACGAGATCGCCACCGAACTGCGCGAGGGGGTGGAGATCGACTCGGCCCTGTCCAACAGCTTCGGCTTTGGCGGCACCAACGCCACGCTGCTCTTCAGCAGATATCGCGACTGAGCGGAGGAGACAGCCATGGCCGAGTTGATGCGCGGCAAGCGGGGCCTGATCATGGGCGTCGCCAATGAACGCTCCATCGCCTGGGGCATCGCGCAGGCCATGGCGGCCGAGGGGGCGGAGCTGGCCTTCTCCTACCAAGGCGAGGCCTTTGGCCGAAGGGTGGAGCCGCTTGCCCGATCGCTGGGGGCGGATCTTCTGGTCGATGTGGATGTGACCGACGATGCCTCGCTCGATGCAGCTTTCGCGACGCTGGCATCGGCGTGGGGCACCATGGATTTTCTAGTCCATGCCATCGCCTTCTCGGACAAGACGGAACTGACCGGGCGGTTCGTCAACACGACCCGGGCCAATTTCAAGAAAAGTCTCGAGATCTCGTGCTTCTCCTTCATCGACGTGGCGCGCCGGGCAGCCCCGCTTATGCCCGCAGGCGGCACCCTGCTGACGCTGACCTATCAGGGCTCCAACCGGGTGACGCCCTATTACAACGTGATGGGCGTCGCAAAGGCGGCGCTGGAATCGGCGGTGCGCTATCTTGCCAATGACCTCGGCCCCGACGGGATCAGGGTGAACGCGATTTCGCCCGGGCCGATGAAGACACTGGCGGGCGCGGCCATCGGCGGCGCGCGCAAGACCTTCCGCCAGACAGAGGCCAACGCGCCCCTGCGCACCAATGCGTCGCTGCAATCGGTGGGCGGGACGGCGGTTTATCTTGCATCCGATTACGGCCAGCACACCACCGGAGAGATCATCCGCGTGGATGGCGGCTATCACGTCATCGGGATGCCCCAGTCCGAAAACATCTGACGCACGCCGCCCCTCAGAGGAGGCGATGGCCGCTTTCGGCCTCGAACGGATGCAGCGCCGCAGCCGGGGCATGAAGGACGAGGTCCGCCCCTTCGGTCAGACCGGGAACATGGGACAGGCGCACAGTCATCCGCGTCTTCCCGTCGATCAGCCTGACATGCAGATGTGTCTCTGCCCCGGCAGGCTCCAGCAGATCCAGCCGCGCCTGCAGCCGCACCCCCCCGGGAGCGACCGCGTCGAGCCCGATATCCTCGGGCCGGAGACCCACAAGATCGGCATTGCCGGGCAGCCCGGAGAGCGCATCGGCATTGCCGTTCGCACGCAGGAGGGACGCGGGCAGCATGTTCATGGCCGGCGAGCCGATGAAGCCTGCCACAAAGGTCGTGGCCGGGCGCGAATAGACATCCATCGGTGTGCCCACCTGTTCGATGCGCCCGCCGTTCAGCACCACAAGGCGGTCGGCCATGGTCATCGCTTCCAGCTGGTCGTGGGTGACATAGAGCGACGTCGTGCCCAGTCGGCGCTGGAGCTGCTTGATCTCCACCCGCATCTGCACCCGCAGCTTGGCGTCGAGGTTCGAGAGCGGTTCGTCGAACAGGAATACCGCAGGTTCCCGTACCAGCGCGCGCCCCATCGCCACCCGCTGACGCTGCCCGCCCGAAAGCTGGCGCGGCTTGCGGTCGAGGAAGGCCCCGATCTCCAGCATCGCGGCAGCCTCCCGGACCCGGCGTTCAATCTCGGGTTTCAGCACGCCCCTGTTGCGCAGCCCATAGGCGAGATTGTTGAAGACGCTCATGTGCGGATAGAGCGCGTAGTTCTGAAACACCATCGCGATGTCGCGCTCGGCCGGCTCCAGCGCGTTGACCACCCGATCACCGATGGTGAGCCTGCCTTCGGTGATCGTCTCCAGCCCCGCCACCATCCGCAGCAGCGTTGACTTGCCACAGCCCGAAGGGCCGACCAGCACCACGAACTCGCCATCGGCGATATCGAGCATGATGTCCGAAACGGCGCGCACTCCGCCTGCATAGACCTTGTGCAGATTGTCCATCACGATCGCGGCCATCGTCACTTCTCCGTCTCGGTGAGGCCCTTCACGAAGAGCCGTTGCATGAACAGGATCACCAGGACGGGGGGCAGCGCAGCCATCACCACGGTGGCCATCACCAGATGCCACAGCGGTTCGCTGTCGCCGCCGGTGACCATGCGCTGGATGCCCATGACGATGGTGTAGTATTCGGGATCGGTGGTGATCAGCAGCGGCCAGAGATACTGGTTCCAGCCATAGATGAACATGATCACGAACAGCGCCGCGATATTGGTGATCGACAGCGGCAGCAGGATATCGCGAAAGAACTTCATCGGCCCCGCGCCGTCCACCCGGGCGGCCTCCATCAGCTCCTCGGGCACGGTCATGAAGAACTGCCGGACCAGGAAGGTCGCGGTGGCCGAGGCGATCAGCGGAATCGACAGCCCGGCATAGCTGTTGAGCATGCCGAGGTCGGCCACCACCTGGAAGGTTGGCACGATCCGCACCTCCACCGGCAGCATCAGCGTCAGGAAGATGATCCAGAAGAAGAAGATGCGGAAGGGAAAGCGGAAATAGACGATGGCGAAGGCCGAGATGATGGAAATGGCCAGCTTGCCGATGGTGATCGCCAGAGCCATGATCAGGCTGTTGGTCAGCATCAGCGAGATCGGCGGTGTGCCCGCGCGCGAGCGCCCTTCGGTCCAGGCGGTGCGATAGTTCTCCAGCGCGTTCGGCCCGGGCAGCAGCGGCATCACGCCCCGGAGGAAGGTGCCCGGCGGATGGGGACTGGCAATGATCGCGACATAGATCGGAAACACCACCAGCGCGACGCCGAAGATCAGCACCACATGCGACAGCAGGTTCCCGAGGGGGCGGTTCTCGACCATCAGACTTTCCCCGGCATCAGTAGTTCACCCGGCGTTCGATGTAGCGGAACTGGATCACCGTCAGCGCGATCACGATGGTCATCAGGATCACCGACTGGGCCGCCGACGAGCCCAGGTTCAGCCCGACGAAACCATCCCGATAGACCTTGTAGACGAGGATGTTGGTGGCCTGCGCCGGCCCGCCTTCGGTCGTGGCGTGGATGATGCCGAAGGTGTCGAACATCGCGTAGACGATGTTGACCACCAGCAGGAAGAAGGTGATCGGCGACAGCAGCGGAAAGACGATGGTCCAGAACCGCTTGGCCCGGCTGGCCCCATCGATGGCGGCGGCCTCGATCAGCGACTGCGGCACCGACTGCAGCCCCGCGAGGAAGAAGATGAAGTTGTAGCTGATCTGCTTCCAGGCCGCGGCGATGATGACGAGGATCATCGCGTCGGTACCACTGCGGCGGTGGTTCCAGTCATAGCCCACCATGTCCAGCATGTAGGGCAGGATGCCGATGGAGGGGTTGAAGATGAACCACCACAGCACCCCCGCGATGGCTGGGGCCACCGCATAGGGCCAGACCAGAAGCGTGGAATAGCTGTCGCGGGACCGGATCATGTTGTTGACCATGACCGCGAACAGGAGCGCCAGCGCCATGGACAGCACCGTTGTGCCCACGGCAAAGACCAGCGTCATCTGCATGGAGTTGAGATACAGCGGATCTTCCATCAGGCGACGGAAGTTGTCGAGCCCGACAAAGGTCACGCGCAGCCCGAAGATGTCCTGCCGTAGCACCGACTGATAGAGCGCCTGTCCAGCCGGCCAGATGAAGAAGATCAGCGTGATGATGACCTGAGGGGCCAGCAGCGCATAGGGCAGCCAGTAGCCCGAGAAGGTGGTGCGTTTGGTCTGCATGGGGCCCGCTCTGGTGATGCCGGTCGCGGCACGGCAAGGCGCCCGCCCCGAGACCGGGGCGAGCGCGGGAAGAAGCCGGGGCTCAGTTCAGCGCGGCTTCGAATTCGCGCAGGAGCGCGTTGCCGCGGCGCACGGCGTCGTCGGCGGCCTGCTGGCCGGTCTTGGCACCCGACATCACCGCTTCCATCTCTTCGGAGATGATATCACGGATCTGCACGAAGCTGCCGAAGCGCAGGCCCTTGGAGTTCTCGGTCGGCGAATTGAGGTTCATCTGCCGGATCGAAATGTCGGCGCCGGGGTTCTCGTCGTAATAGCCCTGCGCGATCGTCAGGTCGAAGCTGGCCTGTGTGATCGGCAGATAGCCAGTGTCCTGGTGCCACTCGGCCTGTACCTCGGGCAGCGAGAGATACTCGAAGAACCGGGCCACCCCCTCGTATTCCGCGTCCGACTTGCCGGCCAGCACCCACAGCGTCGCGCCGCCGATGATGGTGTTCTGCGGCGCGCCCTCGACATCGTCGTAATAGGGCTGGAAGCCGTAGCCGACGTTGAAGTCGGCATTGCGCAGCACACCGGCGCGGCTGGCCGAGGAGCCGAAGACCATGGCGCAATCCCCGGCGTAGAAGGCCGGGAAGGCGTCAGGGCCAGAGCCGGGACCGCCCCAGCGAAAGGCCCCGGCATCCTGCCAGGCCTTCAGGTTGTCCCAGTGGCGGGCGACCAGTTCGTTGTTGAACACCAACTCGTACTCGAACCCTTCAAAGCCGTACGCCGGCGTGCCCAGCGGTATGTTGTCCCAGGCGATGAAGTATACCAGCATCACCCAGGACGGCCTGGTGGTGGTGAAACCGCTGGGGGCTGCTCCGGATTCGAGGATTGCGTTCGACGCCGCCTCGACCTCGGCCCAGGTCGCGGGCGGCGTTTCCGGATCAAGCCCGGCGGCCGAGAAGATATCCT
>JAFIEC010000315.1 GCA_020832725.1 Paracoccaceae bacterium
CGGTTCGAATACCTCAAGAAATCGGCCAGCAACTTCGGATCGGTCCTGCTGGGCATCGAAACCCGCGAGACGGGCGGCTTTGCCGCGCTGATGGCACGAATGGACGCGGCGGGCTTCACCTATCAGGACATCACCGAAGACGAGGTGCTGGCACAATTCCTGATCTGAGGGCAGGCACCGCCGATCAGCGTGCAAGGCCCGCCTCGGCCAGACGCGCCACGGTTTGCGGCAAGGCTTCGTGACGCTCCCGCACCTCGAGGATCAGGGCCGCGTCGGGGGCGGCCTGCGCCAGCGCGGGCAGGACCTCGGCCCAGGGGATCACCCCACCTTCGGCACCGGGGTGCCAGTGCCAATCCGCCCGGCCGTCGCAATCCTGCAAGTGGGCATGGGCGATGCGTGCACCGCCCGCCGCGACATAGGCGGCCACGGGCGGCGCCCCGTATTGCCCGTGCGCCAGTGCTGCGTGCCCGGTATCGAGCGACAGCGAAAGAGCGGGATGCCCGATCGTGTCAGCCAGCGCGACCCAGGCCTCGGGGCGGGCGTCGTTGACGTTCTCGAGGACAAGGCGGATGCCCGCCTCCCCAGCCCGGGCGAGGACAGGTGCAAGGCACTCTGCCACCGCCTCGATGACATGGGCATGCAGACCCGGATAGGCGGGCTCGTTCAGCGCGTGCCAGAAGGAGAACGGGCTGTGGACCACCATCCAGCCCGCGCCCAGCGCCGCCCCCATCTCCAGGGCGCGCAACAGTCGGGACTGGGCGATCGCGCGCACATCGCTGTCCGTCGTGTCGAGGTCAAAGCCGTAGAACGGCCCGTGCAGGCCCACCCGCCCCCGATGGCCCTCCAGTGCCCGACGCCAGCTTTCCAGCAGCGGCAAGGCATCGCCGGTCAGATTGGCCTGATAGACGAAATCCTGCACCTCCACCGGCCGGTCGGAGTCAAACAGCCAGTCGCGCAATCCGTCGAAGGCGGCGCGGTGCAGTGCCGCCCCCGGAACGGGCAGGGCCATCTCCATCTCAGGCCCCGCCCGCATTGGCCCCGGACCGGGTCAGAGGGCGATCCAGGCTGTCTTGAGGTCGAGGTACTTGTCGAGGGCATGCAGGCTCTTGTCGTGGCCGTTCCCCGATTGCTTCACACCGCCAAGGGGTACGGTCACATCGGCGCCGCCATAGCAATTGACATGCATCACGCCCGTCTTGACGCGCCGGATCATGCGGTGCGCCCGGCCGAGGTTCGAGGTCCAGACCCCGCCCGCGAGGCCATAGTCGGTGGCATTGGCGATGGCCACGGCCTCTTCCTCGGTCTCGAAGGACAGCGCCGCAACGACCGGGCCGAAGACTTCCTGCCGCGCGATGGCATGGTCGGGGCGCACCCCGGTCAGCACCGTGGGCGCCATGTAATAGCCCCCCGTCTCGGACAGGATGCGCCCACCCCCGGTGACACAATGCGCGCCCTCGGCAAGGGCCTGCTCAAGATGGGCGAGGTTCCCGGCCAGCTGGCGGTCGGAATGCACCGCACCGATGTCATGGCCCAGATGCAGCGGATCGCCCACCTTCAGGGCCCGGGCATGCTCTGCCACCTTTTCCACGAACGCATCATGCACCGATGCCTCCACCAGCAGCCGAGAGGCCGCCACGCAGACCTGCCCCGAATTGCGGAAGATCGCCATGGCCGAGACCTTGGCCGCCGCATCCAGGTCGGGGGCATCGGCAAAGACGATATTGGCCGACTTGCCGCCCAGTTCGAGGTAGACGCGCTTGAGGTTGGAGCGGGCCGAATATTCCAGCAGACGCCGCCCCACGCCACCCGACCCGGTGAAGGTTAGCACATCAACCTCGTGCGACAGGGCCAGCGCCTCGCCGGTGGTGGTGCCGGGCCCGGTCACGACATTCAGCACACCATCGGGCAGCCCTGCCTCGGCTGCGAGCTCCGCCAGCCGCAGCAGGGTGAGCGACGCGCTCTCGGCGGGCTTCAGCACCACCGAATTGCCGGCCGCCAGCGCGGGTGCCAGCTTCCATGCCGCGATCATCAGGGGAAAGTTCCAGGGCACGATGGCACCGACCACGCCCACAGGCTCTTTCAGGACCATGCCGAGGAATGCATCGGGCGAGGGCGCGACCTCCCCCATGATCTTGTCCACGGCCCCGGCATAATAGCGAAACGTGCCCGCGGCGGATCCCGGCTCTCCGGCCATCGCCATCGCGATCTCGGTGCCGTTGTCGCGCACGCCCAGCACCGCCAGTTCCAGCGCGTCGCGCTCGATCAGCTCTGCCAGACGGAGCAGTACCTGCCCGCGCCGTGCCGGCGGCAGGCGCGACCAGCGCCCGTCCTCGAAGGCGGCACGGGCAGCGGCGCAGGCACGATCCACATCACCGGCCAACGCATGGGCAAGCGTCGTCAGGGGCTGGCCGTCGATGGGCGAGACCACCGGGATCGGGTCGCCTGCCCCGTCCTCCCATCGGCCGGAGATCCACAGCCTGCCCGTGGCAACAGGTGTTCCGCGCAGCGCGTCTATCGCGTTCTGGTCAAGCATCGGTCTCGGTCCTCCCTCTCGATCCTCTTCCCCGCACCCATGCCACGACCTGCGCCCCGATCACCAGCATGATCAGGACGAAGATCGTGGCCGCGATGGGCCGGTCGATGAAGTCCAGCGGCGTGTTCACCCGCACCATGGCCGTGCGCAGCCGCGTCTCCATGATGCCGCCCAGCACCATTCCCAGGATGATCGGCACGATCGGCAGCTTCAGCCGCTTGAGGATCACCCCGAAGACACCGAACGCCGCCGCGATGGCACAATCGGTCAGACTGTTGCGCAGCGAATAGACCCCCACGAACGCCAGCACCAGAATCATCATGCCCAGGAACCGCGTCGGTATGCGGATGATCTTCAGAAGCAGGTTGGTGGAGAACAGCAGGAACACCACCACCAGCACATTCAGCAGCAGCAGCGCCAGATACAGCCCCATCACTAAAACCATCTGCGTCTGGAAAAGCTCCGGCCCCGGAATGACGTTGTGCACATAGAAGACCGAGAGCATCATCGCCGTCAGCACCTCGCCCGGAATGCCCAGCGCCAGCAGCGGGATCATCGCCGCGGCCGGCACCGCATTGTTGGCGGATTCACAGGCAACCAGACCCTCGGGCGCGCCCTTGCCAAACGTCTCGGGGCGCGGAGAGGTCTTCTGCGCATAGGTATAGGACAGGAATTGCGCCGTGAACTCTCCCACCCCGGGGATGATCCCCATGCCCACACCCGAACCGGCACCGACGGCGGCATAGCGCCGGTGCTGCCAGATCTCGCCCATGCCCGAAAACAGCCCCCCCCTGACGGGGGCGGCGCGCGGGCGATTGTCGCGCTCGGTCAGCAGAAGGAACGCCTGAGACAGCGCAAAGAGGCCCAGCACCACCACGATAAGGTCGAACCCGCTGGCCAGCCAGCTCTGCTCGAAGGTATAGCGGCGTGTGTATCGCACGGGTTCGAGCCCGACCGTCTGCAGAAAGATGCCCAGCCCCGCCATCATGCCCGCTGCAAGGATCTGCCCGCGATGGGCCAGCACCACCAGCACGATGCCCAGCAGGGCGGCAAGAAAGATCTCGCGCGAGCCGAAGAGGGGCGCGACCTTCGCCAGAACCGGGGCCAGCAGGATCAGGCAGATGACCGAGAAGATGCCACCCACGAAACTCGCCGCAAAGGCCAGCGACAGGGCCCGCCGCCCCTCTCCGCGGGCGGCCATGGGATGGCCGTCATAGGTGGTCAGCGCATTCACCGCAGTGCCGGGCGTGTTGATCAGGATCGCGGGAATCGCGCCGCCATACATCGATGAGCCATAGATCCCCAGAAGCGCCGTCAGACCCACCAGAGGATCGAGCGCGAATGTCGCCGGAAGCAGGATGGCGATGGCCACGGCGGGGCCCACGCCGGGGATCGCCCCGATGATCACCCCGCCCACCGAGCCGATGGCCAGCGCCGCCGCCACATCCCAGCGCATCAGCAGCATCGCACCGGACAGGATCATCTCCATCGCGCCGCCCTCAGAAATAAACGATCATGAAATTTCGAAGCGTCGGCGGCAGGACCTCATAGACCGCCCCGCCGGGAATGCGGACGCCCAGAAAGCCCTTGAAGATCACCACGACCGCCACCGACAGCCCGCCAGCCGCCAGATACAGGCCGCGCTCCCGATAACCGGCCCGCCACGTCAGCAGCAGCGCGAACAGGATCGTCGTGGGCAGATATCCCCCCAGCGGCACCACCCAGGCATAGACAAGAAACCAGCCCGAATACTCCAGAGCCCGCAGCCAGATTCCCGCCTCCTGCGCCTCGGCGGAAAGGTCGAGGAGGCGGTGGCGCTCCCACAATACGAACGCAAGATGCAGCGCGCCGAAACCCGTCATGGCGCCAAGGCTGATCGCCGGCCAGAACCACGGCTGCGAGGTCAGCGCGACGCGGCGCACCGCCCGCGTCTGCTCGCCCAGCATCGACAACAGAAGCCCGGAGATCGCGAGGAACACAACGGCGAAGACAAGATTGCCCGGGTGCGCCGCAGCGCGGCCGGGCTGGGTGCGGTCGCTCATTCGGGCTCCTTGTTGGCGGCTCTCGTTTCAGATAATGAACCCAGGTTTCGGGAACAGCTTGCGGCCACGTCCCTGCCCCTGTCAATCATGCGCCGGACAGCGCGACACGCCGCCCAACCATTTGATGCATGCATGAGCACGATCGACAAGGCGCTGGAACTTCTCGACCTCTTCACCGAGGCGCGCGCGGTCTTGCGACTGAGCGAGGCTGCCCGCCTGACCGGGCGCGACAAGGCAAGCCTGTTGCGGTATTTTGCGGCACTGGAGCGGCGCGGCTTTGTGGAGCGCGACAGTGAAAGTCGCGGCTGGCGGCTGGGCCCCGCTCTGGTGCGGCTGGCGGCCCTGCGTGAGACGACCTGGCCCGTGCAATCGGCTGCGCGCGGCATCCTGATGGCGCTGGCAGACGAGACCGGCGAGACCGCGCACCTGTCGCATTTCGCGGCCCGGCAGCTGATCAACCTCGCCATCGTGGAGAGCGACGCCCACCCCACCCGGGTCCGTCTGGGGCTGAGCGAGGCCCTCCCGCTGCATGCGACCGCCTCGGGGATAGCGGTGCTGTCCAGCCTGCCCGAAGCTGCCCGGCGCGCGACGCTGGGTGCAAAGCGGGGCGGCCTTGCGCGCTATACGGCGACCACCCTCACCGACCCGGGCGAGGTTCTGGCGCAGGCCGCGCGGGCACAGGTCCAGGGATACGCGGTCGTGCGGGGTACGTTCGAGGCCGATGTGACAGGTGTCGCCGCCCCGGTCTTCGGTCGCGGGGGCGAGGTCTGCGGGGCAATCGCCGTGGCGGCACCGAGTGCGCGGGCCGGAACCGCAGAGGTCGCGCGAATCGGACAGGCCGTCATGTCTGCCGCCGTGCGCGTCTCGCATCAGTTCGGCGCGCCGATCCCGCCCCTGCGACGCGACGGCTGAGCTTACCTGCTGCGGCCTGCCATGCGGTCTCAGTAGCGCGCTTCTGGAACGGCCCTTGCCGGTGCCTCTGGCGCGCGCCCGTCACAGCGGCTATCACCCGCCCAGATCCGGAGCGCCACATGCCCACCTATACCGCCCTGACCACCCTGTCCGACGAAGAAGCCGCCCATCGGCTGGGCGCGGCTCTCGAAGCGCTTGATCCTGCCCCGTCCGGGGTTGGCGTGTTCGAACTCGAGGATGGCTCCGGCCTGTGGGAGGTCGGTGGTTATTTCGACGACGCACCCGACGATATCGCGCTGACCCTGCTGGCGGCAGCCCATCTGGCCCGGCCCTTCACGATTTCGGAAGTGCCCGAGACCGACTGGGTCGCCCATGTGCGCCGGGCGCTGCACCCGATCGAAGCGGGACGGTTTTTCATCCACGGCAGCCACGATGCCGACAAGGTGCCTCCCGGTGTGGAGCCGCTCCTGATCGAGGCGGCGATGGCGTTCGGCACGGGACATCACGGGACAACCCTCGGCTGTCTGCTGGCGCTGGAGGATCTGGCCGGGTCGGTGCCCCCGCCCGCGCGGGTGCTCGATCTGGGCTGCGGCACGGCGGTACTGGCCATGGCGGCGGCGCGTATCTGGCCCGGGGCAGAGGTCATCGCCAGCGACATCGACACGATCGCGGTCGAGGTGGCCCTGGCGAATGCCGCAGCCAACGGCCTTGCCGGGCGGCTGCACTGTCTTGAGGCCGCAGGCCTCGATCATCCGGACCTGCAGGCCGCCGCACCCTTCGCGCTGATCTTCGCCAACATCCTGCGTGGGCCGCTGCTGGACCTGGCCCCCGACATCGCCCGCGCCACGGCCCCCGGGGGCCGGGTGATCCTCTCCGGGCTTCTCACGACGCAAGCCCCCGACATCCTCGCCGCCTATCGCGCCGAGGGTCTGCTGGAGATCGCGCATCGCGAGATCGGCGAGTGGAGCACCCTGACGCTGGCAGCGCCCGTCTGACACTGCCCCTGCGCCCCTGCGCCCCTGCGCCCCTGCGTCCGATTGCCGGCACAGTCGGGCGTCGCTAGACTGAGGGCACCGGGAGTTCCGCAACGGGTCGATGCCCATGACCGACGAACAATACCGTGCCTTTCAGGAACGCGCCCGGCGTCTCGCGCGCAAGGCGCCGCCGCCGCCGCGCCGGAGGCGCGGGTCGTTGCGGCTTGTCCTGCGTTTCGTGATGCTCTTGGTTCTGGGGGCGATCGGGTTCAAGGCGGGGCTTCTGATCCACCTTGGCATCGATGCCTTTGAGGCCCGCGTTGCTCAACTGGAACAAGGCGGCCCGGTCGATCGGGCGGGCAGCGTCCTGATGGCGCGCGACCCGCTGACCGATGCGCTCGCCCGGGTGGGCGAGCGCTTTGTGCGTCACTGACCGGCCCCGCCCGACAGAAGGGCGGCAGGCGATCACGCGTCGAGCGACACGCGCTCTGAGATCTCGCGGATCTGGGACCGGGACACCCCGATGTCGGCAAGTTCGCGGTCGCTGAGTTGGGACAGGGCCTCGCGGGTCACGCGGGACATGTTCCAGCGGCGGAAGCGGGTGCCCAGATCGGTGAAGAGGGCGGAAAGCGACAGGCCGGCCCGATCGAGGAGCCCGGTCCTGTCATGGGCGTCATAGGTGGCCATGAGAGTATCCTTGGTTGAAAACCGGGCATTGTGCCCGGCTACTGCCGAGCAGTTAGGCGTGTTGCGAACTGCCAACAACGCTTGATTGTGCAATGCCGCAATGCAGAAACGGCATTGCTGCCGGCCCGGCAGGTGCCGCTCCGATGCTCGACGCCCGCCGCGCCGGCCAAGGCCCTTGGAGCGGGCCGCCGGCTCGTGCTAGCGATGCCGTGCAGGTGGCACCCGGAGTGGCCGCCGCAAACACAGGCAGGAGGTGCCATGCGGGTGCTCGGCATCGACCCAGGCCTGAGGTTCATGGGCTGGGGCGTGATCACGGTCCGGGGCAACGTGCTGGGCCACGTTGCCAACGGCGTCTGCGAGGGACGCGGCACCGAGATGGGGCTGCGCCTGCACAGCCTGTTTGCCCAGCTTGAAGAGGTCATCGCCGCCCACATGCCCGATTGTGCGGCGATCGAGCAGACCTTCGTCAACCGCGACGCCGCAGGCTCGCTCAAGCTGGGTCAGGCGCGGGGCGTCGCCCTGCTGGCGCTGGCGCGCGCGGGTCTGCAGACAGCGGAATACGCGCCCAACGCCATCAAGAAGACGGTGGTCGGCACCGGGCATGCCGCCAAGGAGCAGATCGCCCACATGGTACGGCTGCAGTTTCCCGGAGTGGCGCTGGCCGGGCCGGATGCGGCCGATGCAATGGCGATCGCGATGACCCATGCGTTCCATGCGCGCAATGGCGCACGGCTGGCAGAGGCGCTGGCACGCGCCGAGGGGCCCCGCCCGTGATCGGGCGGCTGCGCGGCAGGGTCGCCCTTCGGGGGCCGGACCATGTCATGCTCGACGTCGGCGGCGTCGGCTATGTCGTCCATTGCTCCGAGCGCACCCTTGCGGCCCTGCCCGGCCCCGGCGCGGTTGCGGAGATCTGGACCGAGCTTCTGGTCCGCGAAGACCTGATGCAACTGTTCGGCTTCCTGTCGCCGGCCGAGCGCGAATGGCACCGGCTGCTGACGTCGGTTCAGGGCGTGGGGGCGCGTGTGTCGCTGGCGATCCTCGGCGCGCTCGGCACCGAGGGCGTGGCCCGCGCCATCGCGCTGGGCGATGCAGGCGCGATGCGAAAGGCGCCGGGCGTGGGGCCGAAGCTGGCCCAGCGCGTCGTCAACGAGCTGCGCGACAAGGCCGCAGGCGTGATCGCGCTGGGCCTCGCCGCGCCGGCCACGCCTGTGGCCGAAGCCTCCGGTGCGGGTGCCGACGGCGACCTTTCAACCTTGGATGGCCTTCCGCCCGTTGCCGCGCCCTCCGCGCAGCCCGCGCCCGCCGCTTCTGCCGAGGCGCTGTCGGCCCTCGTCAATCTGGGCTATTCCCACGGAGAGGCTGCCGCAGCGGTGGCCGATGCTGCAGTCGAGATGCCCGACGACGGGACCGCTGCCCTGATCCGCGCGGCCCTGCGCCGCCTCGCCCCCAAGGCCTGACGCATGAGCACGCCCGATCCCACCCTGCGCCCCGAACCGCGCCCCGAGGATGCCGATCGTGCGCTGCGCCCCCAGATGCTGGCCGACTTCATCGGGCAGGCGGAGGCGCGGGCAAATCTTGCTGTCTTCATCGGCAGCGCTCGCGGTCGCGGGGTCGCGATGGACCACCCGCTGTTTAACGGCCCCCCCGGCCACGGCAAGA
>JAFIEC010000244.1 GCA_020832725.1 Paracoccaceae bacterium
GAGGACCGGATGCCCATGCTCTGGACCCATGGCGTGCGCACGGGCCGGATCACCCCCAACGAATTCGTCGCCGTCACCTCCACCAATGTCGCCAAGATCTTCGGGATGTATCCGCGCAAGGGTGCGGTCGCGGTGGGGGCAGAGGCCGACCTCGTGGTCTGGGATCCGGAGAAGTCGCGCACCATCACCGCCGCGACCCAGCAATCCGCCATCGACTACAACGTCTTCGAGGGCAAGGAGGTGACGGGCCTGCCCCGCTTCACCCTGTCGCGCGGGCGGGTGATGATGCAGGACGGCGAGATGCACGGACAGGAGGGCCACGGCCAGTTCGTCGCCCGCGAGCCGAACGGCCCCGTCAGCCGCGCGCTCTCCACCTGGAAGGAGCTTACCGCGCCGCGCCCCGTGCAGCGCAGCGGCATTCCGGTCACGGGCGTTTGAAGATGCACGGCCTGCCGGGGTCGATCATCCATCGCAACAAGGGGCAGGGCCGCCGTGCCGCCCCGCGCCGACAGTCGGGGGCTGCCGCATGAGCGCACCGGTGATCGAGGCCAGCGGCCTGTCGCTGAGCTTCCAGACTGGCGACGGGCCCGTTCACGCCCTGAAGGATGTGAACATCGCGATCGCGCGGGGGGATTTCGTCTCGTTCATCGGCCCGTCGGGCTGCGGCAAGACCACCTTCCTGCGCTGCGTCGCAGCCCTTGAGACCCCTGGCGAGGGCACGCTTACCGTCAACGGCATGAGTGCCGACGAGGCGCGCCAGGCCCGCGCCTATGGATATGTGTTCCAGGCGGCAGGCCTGTATCCGTGGCGCACGATCGCGGGCAATGTGCGCCTTCCGCTGCAGATCATGGGTTATTCGCGGGCCGAACAGCAGGAGCGGGTGGCCCGCGTGCTGGAACTGGTGGAGCTGACCGGCTTCGAGAGGAAATACCCCTGGCAGCTCTCGGGGGGCATGCAGCAGCGCGCCTCGATCGCGCGGGCGCTGGCCTTTGATGCCGACATCCTGCTGATGGACGAACCCTTCGGTGCGCTGGACGAGATCGTGCGCGACCGGCTGAACGACGAATTGCTGGCCCTGTGGGCGCGCACCGGCAAGACCATCTGTTTCGTGACCCATTCCATCCCCGAGGCGGTGTATCTGTCCACCCGGATCGTGGTCATGTCGCCGCGTCCGGGGCGGATCACCGACGTGATTGACAGCCCCCTGCCGCGGGAGCGCCCGCTGGACATCCGCGACAGCCCCGAATTCATCGAGATTGCCCAGCGCGTGCGCGAGGGCCTGAGGGCGGGGCATGGCGATGCGATCTGAGCGCGCGCGCGCCCGTCCCGGCCCACGCAAGCCCGGCCCACGCGCTGCCGTGCACGCCCGCCGGGGCACAGACCCCTTCCGCATAGCCCGCCGCCGCGCGGAGGCGATGGGGGGGCCGCTCTCTTCGCGGTCATCGGCCCGCCAGCCTGTGCCGCACCGGCAGGTTGGGGCGATTCTGGTGACACTCTTCCTGAAATACGCATTTGTGACCCTGCCGCCGGCGGGACGGGCGAAGGCACGGGTTGCGCTGGCGCATGCGGATTTCAGGAAGAGTGTAACGGAGGGGCGCGCGCCATGATGGCCAGGGTCTTGCCCGTGCTGGCCGTTGTCGGCGTCCTTGTGGCGATCTGGTATGCTGCGGCTGTCTCCATGAACGCGCCGTGGAGCCGGGATCAGGCGCAGCGCGCGGGCACCGAGCTGTCGCGGGCCGAGCTTGTGACCGACACCCTGTCCCAGCGCAGGCCGCGCCTGCCCGCGCCCCATCAGGTGGCGCAGGAATTGTGGAACAGCACCTGGGTCGAAGAGGTTCACGGCCGCCGTGGCATCGTCAACACGGGGACGCTGTCGAACCGCAGCCTCATCTATCACGGCTGGATCACGTTGTCGGCCACGCTGCTGGGCTTTGCCTTTGGTACCGGTCTGGGCATCGTCATCGCGGTGGCGATCGTGCATTCCCGGGCGATGGACCTGTCGGTGATGCCCTGGGTGATCGCCTCGCAGACAATTCCCATCCTCGCGCTGGCACCCATGATCATCGTGGTGATGGCGGCGGTGGGGCTGACGGGGCTGGTGCCCAAGGCGATCATTTCCACCTACCTGTCGTTCTTTCCCGTGACGGTGGGCATGGTGGCCGGGCTGCGCAGCCCCGGGGCGATGCAGTTCGACCTGTTGCGCACCTACAGCGCCTCGGGGTTGCAGGCCTTCGTGATGCTGCGGCTTCCCGCCTCGATGCCCTATCTGTTCGCCTCGCTGAAGGTGGCCATCGCTGCCGCCCTGATCGGGGCGATCGTGGGCGAATTGCCCACCGGTGCCGTGGCTGGTCTGGGCGCGCGGCTCTTGGCGGGAAGCTATTTCGGCCAGACGCTGCAGATCTGGTCGGCGCTCTTTGCTGCCGCGATCCTGGCCGCCGCCATGATCGGCCTTGTCGGCCTTGTCCAGCGGGTGGTGCTGGCGCGCATGGGGTTCGGACGATGAGCGGGGCGCGCCGTATGGCCCGGGCGGGCATCGGGGGCGACCCGTTGTCTTGGGCGGTGCTGGGCGCGCTTGCCTTGGCCGCGGCCGGGACGGAGATTTCCGCAGGTGCAGCGGCACCTGTGTCGGTCTATCTGCTGCTGATGGCGGGCGGGCTTGCCGGGCTTGCGCGGCTGGATCCGAGGGCCGCCGCCCCCCTTCTGATTGCCGGGGCGGGGGCGGCTGCGGCGGCTCTGGTGGCGGGGCTGCCCGCGCCGGGTACCGCCGGCCTGCCGTTCTGGGCTGCGGTGGCGGGTGTCTGGCTGCTGGCCTGGGCGGGGGTGACGCGGCTGTCGGCGATCGCGCGGCTGCCCCTGGCCGGGCGACTGGTCGCCCCTTTCGTCTTCGGGCTGACACTGCTGTGGCTGTGGGAGGTCTGCACCCGCGCAGGCGGCGTGCCTTCGGTGATCCTGCCGCCCCCCTCGGCCATCGCGGCGCGTTTCGTCGTCTCCACCCACATCCTCTGGGTCGATTTCGTCCAGACCTTCGTCAAGGGCGCGCTTTCGGGCTATGCCATAGGCTGTGGTGCTGCGATCATTCTGGCGGTGGCTGTGGACCGCTCGGGCTTTCTCAAGCGCGGGCTGCTGCCCGTGGGCAATTTCCTTGCCGCCCTTCCGATCGTGGGCACGGCCCCGATCATGGTGATGTGGTTCGGCTTTGACTGGCAGTCCAAATCCGCGGTGGTGGTGGCCATGGTGTTCTTTCCGATGCTGGTCAACACGGTGCAGGGCCTCTCGGCATCCGAGGCGATGCAGCGCGACCAGATGCACACCTGGTCGGCCAGCTATTGGCAGAGCCTGCGCTATCTCCGGCTGCCCGCAGCGCTGCCGTTCATCTTCAACGGCTTGAAGATCTGCACAACCCTTGCGCTGATCGGGGCGATTGTTGCCGAATTCTTCGGCTCTCCCACCCGGGGGATGGGCTTTCGCATCTCCACCGAGGTGGGAAGGCTGGCGCTTGATATGGTGTGGGCCGAGATCACGGTGGCCGCGCTGGCAGGGTCTGCCTTTTACGGTGTGGTGGCGGCGGTGGAGCGCTGGGCGACGTTCTGGCACCCTTCGCAACGGCCGAGGTGAGACGGGGTTCGGCACCGGGGCGCAGATCCCGGGCCATGATGGGGCTGGCGGATAGGGGCACAGAGGCTTTCGGGCGCACGTTCTGAACGACCGGAAAAGAGACGACCGACAGCAAGGAGGCTGACATGAAACGACTTCTGAGCACCGCACTGGCTGCGGGCCTGGGCCTTGGGGCAAGTGGCGCCCGGGCGGCGGACGAGGTGACGCTGCAGCTGAAATGGGTGACCCAGGCGCAGTTCGCGGGCTATTACGTGGCCCTCGAGAACGGCTATTTCGCCGAAGAGAACCTTGACGTGACGATCCGCCCGGGCGGGCCCGACATCGCGCCCCCGCAGGTCCTGGCCGGTGGTGGCGCCGATGTGATCGTCGAGTGGATGCCTGCGGCGCTGGCCGCGCGCGAGGCCGGGCTGCCGCTGGTCAACATCGCCCAGCCCTTCGCGTCGTCGGGCATGATGCTGACCTGCCTGGCCGACACAGGCATCACCGGCCCCGGGGATTTCCCCGGTCGCACCCTTGGCGTCTGGTTCTTCGGCAACGAGTTCCCCTTCCTGTCGTGGATGAGCACGCTGGGCATCCCCACCGAGGGCGGGGCTGACGGGGTCGAGGTTCTGCGCCAGGGCTTCAACGTGGACCCGCTGCTGCAGCGGCAGGCCGATTGCATCTCCACCATGACCTACAACGAATACTGGCAGGTCATCGATGCGGGCATCGGCCCCGATGAACTCGTGACCTTCAAGTACGAGGATCAGGGCGTGGCCACACTCGAGGACGGACTTTAC